>CAISUE010000023.1 GCA_903888615.1 uncultured Gammaproteobacteria bacterium | reverse complement strand
TAATTATTATCAAATGTAAAGACAATCGGAATAATTACTCCATACTTTAATCTTTCCACATTAAGAATATTCATATTTACCTAAGTCAGAAGCGCTTGAAACGCCCCTATAGCATCGACAATTATTTTTTCTTCGCACCTCAAAGAACTGAGCCCTAAAAACGCGTCATGACCCACCAATAGAACGATAATATCTGCTTTCTGATAAGCTTCGTGAAAATTTTCAAGCTGTACATAAGGGATGCGACTTAAATTATCGGGTAAAACTTCAATATATGGCTCCACCACTAAAATAGTATTCGTCACAGCTGAAGCGAGTTTTTCAACGATTTTCACAGCTGGGCTTTCACGTAAATCACCCACATTAGCTTTGTACGCTAAGCCTAAGCAAGCTATGATCGCGCCTGGCTTTTCAGTCAAAGCTTGATGAATTTGCGCTAAAATTTTATCGGGCCTGCCATCATTCACTTCCCTGGCAGTGCGGATAAGTTTGGCATCCAACGGGGCACTATCGATAATAAACCACGGGTCCACGGCAATACAATGACCACCCACACCGGGGCCTGGCTGTAAAATAGCAACTCTGGGGTGATGGTTGGCCAATTTAATTAATTCACGCACATCTATGTTTAATGTGTCACAAATATTCGCCAATTCATTGGCAAAAGCAATATTGACATCGCGAAACGCATTTTCCGTCAATTTTGCCATCTCAGCTGCGCGGGCATCCGTAAGGACGATCTCACCAAGACAAAATATTTCGTAGAGTTGTTGCGCTTTTAACGAAGATGGTTCATCAAGACCACCAATGATGCGATCATTCTTAACGAGTTCACTTAAGATTTTCCCCGGTAATACTCGCTCTGGGCAATGGGCAATGTAAAGCTGTTCACTTTGATTTGGTGCTTTAAAACCAGGAATGACTAAATCAGGTCTTAAGCTATGCAACAGAGTAGCAATTTTCTCAGTGCTACCCACTGGGCTGGTCGATTCAAGAATAACCAGATTACCATGCGTCAAAAAAGGCGCTATGGTACTGGTTACGGCTTCGACATAACTTAAATCGGGCTGGTGATTTTCTTTAAAGGGCGTAGGGACTGCAATGATATAAATATCGGCGGCACAAGGCACTAACGAGGACGTCAGTAAACCAGACTTAACCATAGAATAAACAAGCGCCGCTAAATCGCGCTCCCCAATAGGACAGATACCTGCGCTAATAGCTGAAATTAAACCAGGGTTAATATCCACCCCCGTTACCGATAATCCCTTAGAAGCAATCATTGCAGCGGTGGGCAAGCCAATATAACCTAAGCCTATAACACAAACTTTATTGAAATCCATCTCAATACTCTAAATAAAGGGTGGAATTATATCGTATTTTTAATGGCCATGCTAAAAATTTATAAATGATCCGTAGTAAATTTGGCAAGTGTTATTTGCCGCGTTAAAATCTGATGCGCTTCTCTATTTTCAATTTGAGAATAAATAGCCATATCGGCATTACTTGACTTAATTGATCTAAATAATTTATCCAAAAAAACATGATTTGTACTCGAAAATTGAATTTCATCGATCAATTCTTCACGAATAAGACTCTTAATACTATCCTCTATCACCTTTGTGTAGATCTGTTCGGAAAACCCTAAGCAATCCGACACCACCAACAATCGATAATTATCCAGATACAAGATAGAATATAATAAAATACCGACTAGATTATTTTTATAATTAATTAAGCGAATATTTAAATAATCATTAGCCGCTACTTTCCATGATAATAATGAAAAACTATAATTCGTGGAATTATTAAGTTTAAGAAAGTTAAAAAATATATCTATATTATTTTTACAAGCAATAAAATCAATCTTCGCATTAGCTATCCGTGGTTGAAAGTTTTTATTTTTAAATAAGCAGCGTTTTATTAAAAATTTACACCAAGAAATAGGGTATATTTTTGTGAT
>CAISUE010000022.1 GCA_903888615.1 uncultured Gammaproteobacteria bacterium | reverse complement strand
CAACTGTCTTTGGCAGAAACAAGCGCACTGACAGATTTAACATTAGGGACAGATGCTGCTGACACTCTAGAAACTGCGCAATGGAAGGCTTTTTTTAAAAATTTAAGCCAATGTTCAAATTTGGCGTCATTGCATCTTTCCCTTACTAGGTTTACAGAAGCCAATCTTCTCCATTTGAGTCAAGCATTGAGCCACTGTACCAAGCTTAATGCAGTGACTATCAAAAATAATGAATTGCATGAATTCACTCCAGTAACGTGGGCTTGCTTAAGCCAGCTATTCGAGCAATTAGCAAATTTTCAGTCATTGGATATTTCGTGTAATTCATTAGCTTTGTTGACAGAATTACAGTGGGCCGGCTTAAAGGGAATGGTAACGAAATGCTCAAATCTTAGGGTGCTCAATATTTCGATGGCTACTTTAAACAAGCTGACAGAAGTAGAATGGTTTAACTTAAATCAAATATTCAATGAGTGCCCAAAACTTAAGGAACTCATTATTGTGTTAAATCATTTGGCTAGCTTTAACGCAATCGCGTGGGCGGGTTTAACTCAAGTCCTAAGCCACTGCCAAATCTTAATGTATTGAATATAAGTTGTACGGATTTGTGGGATTTAACCGTGTTGCAGCTGACTTTTTTGGAGCAAATGCTGAGCCAATTGTTAAATCTCAGAGAATTAAGTATGGCGGGGAACCGTTTAAATAAATTCACAGCAGTGCAATGGACGGCTTTAGGTCAAGCGCTAAACCGCTGCCCAAACCTGCGGGCATTGAATCTATCCAATAACGGTTTAGATGATTTCACGGCGGTGCAATGGATAGCTTTAGGTCAGCTATTACATCATTCAAAATCCTGCGAATTAACGTTAACCAACAATGATCTTCATAACATGTCCGAAAATAAACGACAAGCATTGCTTACACAGGGTGTTCAATTTCTTCAACTCAGTAAAATCTTCCTTTCAGCCAAGGAAGTGGAGAGGATGTCTGTTGCGCAATTAGATACGTGGGCGCTCATAGCACCGAATGCTATTTTTATTGCCTTGAATGCGGCTAGAAATTCAGTGGCTATTGAAAAGCTAAGCTACCTACAGTCAAAATCAGGTTGCGCTCGCGTAGTGGCCAGTGCTTGCCTCTTGTATCGCGCAACGATCGAACCCATTGCCAATTCTGGGGTGGCCCAGTCCAGTGTTAGTAGTGTCGTTACGCGTGCATTGCTGCTGCCAGAAGCAGTGACACACTATATAGCCAGTTTTTTAAGCCATGGTTCCTTCATTGACAGCGGCATTCGCGCTTTGTGTCGTGCTAAAGAAGTGCACACCCTAAGCATTTAAGATTTTTCTGTCACTCAGGAGAGGCATACGCTTCTCCTGAGTGCTTCAATTCAAACTCACACTCAAAGACGCCCTCGCTCCATAGTAAGCCACGTAAAGAATAATCAAGATGGTGATAACTGCGTTTTAAGGTAATGTTAGGCGTTTTGTGTACATGCGATCGCGAGGGGGTAAAGTGGACCTTATCGTCCAGACAAAAATAAAGCCGAGTTTAAGACAGTAACCTAGTTCATGCAGCTGGATGACGCTGCCCCATTTCAATCTCTTTTTTTGAATCCTCTAAGGCAGATCTTGCGTGGGTGCAACTCGCTCAAAACTGACAATGCTTCGCGTCGGCCCTTTTTCACTCCAATTCGGCATGAGCCGCCATGGAGTGTATACCTGAAGGTGAGTACCTTTCACTGTGAAGGTGCGGGATTCTTCAGCACCGACCCAAGCAGGATTCCAAGCCACATCGACGCTGGTTATCCACTTATCCCCTTCCAGGCGGTACTTACCTGAATAGGAGATTAGACTATCGAGGAGCACAGCCTTCTCTGTACGGGTCTTGGCTGGTTTACGCGCTTCTCCTGTTAAAATGAACCAAACACGCGGTTCAGGGGTGAATATCACATACCCTGTCGGGTGCTTACCCATGGGAAACATTTTCTCTCCTGTTGCCTGAACAACGACTTCATAAGAAACGAGTTTCCATGTACCTAAAACATTGGCACTGTCTTTGGCAAAGCTTGGCTTTAACGAAAAAAGGACGAGTAGCAGAACACTGAGCAATCGATAACGAGACACAACGGATTCCATTTAGGTAAAAATAGTGACGCCCATATTAAGCATCGCGAGTTAGAGAATAGAGCTGCGTCCTTCGTTAGTTGTTCACTGCCCCCTTGTTAGAACCCATCGAGCCCTATTAAGGCGATGGGCTCAAGATCGTTTTACTCCTGTGTTTAGTAAGCGATCTGATCTTCCCCCGTTTCAATAGATTAAGTGGCTTGGAGTGTTTCAAGGCAATAAAGTTATAATCCTGTAATGATAGTCAGGGCGTTACCCGTAACTTAATCTCAGTTCTTTTAATTTCTAAGCTTAGTATTTCTGGCGCTAGCATGATGGCGCTCTTGTGGTTCGATGTCAATATGCATGTCGGTAATCATGTTTGAGCTATGATCAGCATCATCTCGTATATATTCTCTCGGAAGATGTTAAAAATCAAATTTAATGAGATCAACATTTAAAGTGGACCCTATAGTCCAGACAAAAATAAAGCCGAGTTTAAGATAGTAACCTAGTTCATGGTCAATTCCCCTTGTGTTGTAAAATTATCACAAGTTAAAGTAGTTGACACAGTTTATTGAATATTGCCCTTCTGTAGCGCAAAAAAATAATCGCCAGAGCCCCTAGTTGTTCATTTTAACCTTTAGCATTAACACTTTTTGTAGCAAAGTCGCACTATAACTTTATAATCGATCGCAATAATATTAATTAATAATTCCAATTTTACTTAAAAAGAATTAATATGTATTGGTTGTTTGCGAAATAAAAATAATAATCCACTTTTTAGGGGAATAATGATGAAAATAATTACCTTCACGCGGCTGTCTTTGGTAGAAAGAAGCGCACTGACAGACTTAACATTATGGAAAGATCCTGCCGACACTCTAACAACCGCGCAATGGAAGGCTTTTTTTAAAAATTTAAGCCAATGTTTAAATCTGACGTCATTGCATCTTTCCCTCACTGGGTTCACAGAAGACAATCTTGTCCACTTGAGTCAAGCATTGAGCCACTGTACCAAGCTTAATACAGTGACTATCAAAAATAATGAATTGCATGAATTCACCCCAGTGACGTGGGCTTGCTTAAGTCAGCTATTCGAGCAATTAGCAAATTTCCAGTCATTGGATATTTCGTTTAATTCATTAACTTTGTTGACAGAATTACAGTGGGCCAGTTTAAAGGAAATGGTAACGAAATGCTCAAATCTTAGGGTGCTCAATATTTCGATGGCTGCTTTAGATAGGCTTACAGAAGTAGAATGGTTTAACTTAAATCAAATATTCAATGTATGCCAAAAACTGAAAGCACTCAATATTTCGATAAATCATTTGGCTAGCTTTAACGCAATAGCGTGGGCGGGTTTGAGTCAACTCTTTATGCATTGTACGCATCTTAGTGCACTGAATTTGGCTTTTATCGACTTGAATAAATTTACAGAGGCGCAATGGCCCAGTTTCGTTCAAGCAATGCACCACTGCCGTCAGCTTAATGTATTGAATATATCAGGCAATGCGTTACATCAATTTACCTTGCCGCAATGGACTGCTTTGAGCCAAGCACTGGGGCAATGCCGACAGCTCAGTTCACTAAGTCTAGCTTATAACGCTTTGAATCAATTTAAAGAGCCACAGTGGGCTGGTTTTGATCTTTTAGTGAGTCAATACACCAAACTCAGGGCATTGAATTTAACGAATAATCAGTTGCATAAAATAGCTGTTAAGCGGTTAGGGCCTTTGCAGGCTAAGCTTTCCCAGTTTACAACACTGACGCTTTCAGCCCAAGAAGTGAATTCAATGTCTTTTGGGCAATTAGACGCTTGGGCGTTGATTGCGCCGAATGCAGTATTTATTGCGGTCAATGCGGCTGGAGCTTCGCTTGATTCTGACAAATTGCGCTATTTGCAATTAAAAGTGGGTCGTGGCCCTATTGTGGCGAATGCGTGCCTCTTATATCACCTTATCGGGCAGCCGGTGCTTCATTCCAGTGTCGGTAATCCCATTTTTCGGCTAGGGGCGCGATTGCCCAGAGAAACTGTGCTCGAGATAGCCAGTTTTTTAAGCCATGGTTTCTTAATTGATCGCGGTATTCGTGCTTTGTGTCGTGCTGAAGAAGCGCGAACCCTACGTGCTTAAGGTTTTTTTACTCAGGCGAGGCATGCGTTTCCCCTGAGTGCTTCAATTCGAGCTCACACTCAAAGACCCCCTTTGACCCATAGTAAGCCACGTAAAGAATAATCAAGATAGTGATAACTACCTTTTAGGATAATGTTATGCGTTTTGTGCACATGATTAAGCTAGATGAGCTGTTGGCACTCTCGCTTGCAGAAAAAGCCGTCATCATAGATCTACAGTTAGTAGATCTAAATAGGGATGAAGTGACGTTTATTGCCTGGACAGCAGAACGTTGGGCTAATTTAGGCCAAGTTGTGAAGCGGTGCCCCAATCTTAGCGCTTTGAATTTATCGTCGTGCAAATTGTTTCGACTCACAGAAATCCAGTGGGAGGGTTTAAGTCAAGTGCTAAGCCACTGTCAAAATTTTAACGTATTGAATATAAGTTGCACGGATTTGTGGAATTTAACCGCGTTGCAGCAGACTTTTTTGGAGAAAATGCTAAGCCAATTGTTAAATCTCAGGGGATTAAGTATAGCGGGAAACCGTTTAGATAGATTCACGGTGGTGCAATGGACGGCTTTAGACCAAGCGCTATATCAATGTCCAAATATAAGTGAATTGAATCTATCCAATAACGGTTTGGATAGATTCACGGCAGTGCAATGGACGGCTTTAGACCAAGTGCTATACCGATGCTCAAATTTAAGTGCATTAAATCTCTCTAATAATCGTTTAGATAGATTTAATGTGGTGCAATGGATAGCTTTAGGCCAATTATTACGTCGACATCCAAAATTATGTAAATTAACGTTAACGAACAATGATCTTCATCACATACCCGAAAATCAACTGCAAGCATTAGTTACACCGTATGCTCAATTTCTTCAGCTCACTAAAGTTTTCCTTTCAGCCAAGGAAGTGGAGAGGATGCCTGTTGCGCAATTAGATACGTGGGCGCTCATAGTACCGAATGCTATTTTTATTGCTTTGAATGCGACTAGAAATTCAGTCATTATTGAAAAGTTAAGCTACCTACAGTCAAAATCAGACTGTGCTCGCGTAGTGGCTAGCGCTTGCCTCTTGTATCGCGCAACGATTGAACCCATTGCCAATCCTGGCCTGGCTCAATCCAGTGTTGGCAATACTGTTAGTCGGGTATTGTTGCTGCCAGAAGCGGTGACACACTATATAGCCAGTTATTTAATCAATGGCCCATCGATTAGTAGCGGTATTCGCGCGTTATGTCATGTATAAGCGAAAGCGCGGTCTTTAACCACTTACGATTTCTGCTTCTGCTTAAACGAGACAGACACTGCTGTGGCGCCACTTTTTAGCGCGTGCGAAATGGCCGGTGTCAATTTCATGTTAACTGCTATTGTCAGCTTAAATTTGTTATCATTCCAGCATTGGATTAAGAAGGAGTGGTGCCCGTGTCGTCTTTGTTAAGCATTCATCCTGAAACGCCGCAGCGGCATTATTTGCGCAAGGCCGAAGCAATATTAGCCGCAGGTGGGGTCATCGTCTACCCGACCGATTCGGGTTATGCATTAGCCTGTGATATTGGCAGAGCCGGTGCGCGGGATCGGATTAAACAAATCCGTCAGTTAGCCGATGATCATCATCTAACGCTGGTTTGTCGGGATTTTTCCGAATTAGCAACGTATGCGGTGGTGTCGGATTCGACATATCGGTTATTAAGGCGTTACACGCCAGGTAAATACACGTTCATTTTGAAAGCTACCAAAGAAGTACCGCGTCGTTTACAACACCCTAAGAGGCGCACGATTGGCCTTCGAGTACCTGAGCATCGAATTGTCCAAGCTTTGTTAGAAACTTGTAATCGCCCTTTACTGAGTACCTCGTTAAGTTTACCCCATTATCCGGGGGTATTGATTGAACCCGCGGTGATTTATGATTTGGTGGGTAATCAAGTAGATCTAGTATTAGATGGCGGGTTTTGCGGCCAACAACCGACCAGTGTTATCGATTTGACGGGCGATTTTCCAGTGATCATTCGGGTGGGTGCCGGCGACCTTAGTCCTTTTCAATAAGTGTTAATCGTGAATCAAAACCACGAATATTGCGATGTTTGATGCGTATTAGGGGATTTTTTTTAGCGCGCAATAAGCGTGCTTGCTTAGGATCAAGCAACAATGGCCGATAAAGCTCAAGACGACAATTTTTGCTTAAAGGCATGTCACTCTCAAGGAAGTGGCTGAAGCTGCCGATGCGGTAATCGCGCCAAATTAGCTTCAAGTTGGCTTGATCCAGCACGGTTGCCACTGTTGTGCCTGCCAAACAGGTAACGGATAAAATCCATTGTTGTTCACAATTCCCATAAGCAATTTCAATCGTCAAATACTTATCCATAACGTTTTTGTGCTTCGCGTTGAAAAGAATCAATTAAGGTAGTGGTCGCTTGCTGAAATAGCGGGCCAAACATCATGCTGATCAACTTTGTTGAAAATTCAAATTGCAAATCAAAGTGAATATGACATTCTGTCTCATTAAGCGCTGTAAATTGCCACAAACCTGTCAATTGTTTAAATGGCCCATCGATCAAGCTGATACCAATAGATTGATTAAGGATTAATTGATTGTGGGTGGTAAACGCTTTGTGTAAACCACCTTTCGCTAAGACTAAGGTGGCATTGATGTGATTTTGGTTTTGCTCTAGAATCCGCGCATGCCGACACCAAGGTAGGAAATGCGGGTAAGTTTCGATGTCATTGACAAGATTAAACATCGCGGTCGCCGAATAAGGCACAATCAATTCACGTTGAATAGTGGGCACAGTAATGCTCTGCAAATAGCAGCATTATCCTTGACTTTACTAGCCAGGTACAGGGGCGAATGGTGTTTTTTGCGAAGGCGAAAAAGGTTATTTGGAGATGCGTGTCTTGGAGGGTTCATTTAGCTACTTCCATTCGAAGACTTTCGGGATTTAAGGCGCTTAATTCAGCAATTAAGCGTGCATCAATACCTTTAATGAATATTTCCAGTACAATAGCCAACCTTGATAACACATTCACACTAGGCTTTTATGGCAAGAATATCTTTTGCAGCACGGCGGCAGTCACGTTTCATGCTGGTTCAGGCGCTTTACCAATGGCAAGTAGCTGCTGTTCCTGCGGCTGATATCAGAGAACAGTTTCATGCGCAAACCTTATTTGCTAAAGCCGATGCGGCTTACTTTGATGAATGCTTAACCGCTGTCATTGAGCAAGTGGCTACTTTGGATGCGCATTTCGAAGCTTTTTTGGATCGACGCCTCGTTGAATTAGACCCCATAGAATTGACTATTTTGCGTTTAGCGACTTATGAATTGGCGTGTCGCTTGGAATTGCCTTATCGGGTGATTATCAATGAAGCACTGGAAGTAAGCAAAATTTTTGGTGCCACGGACAGTTTTAAATACGTCAATGGCGTTTTGGATCAAGTGGCGAAGCTATTGCGTGAACCTGAGAAAGCCAGTCTCTCGGAAGAAAAATCATGAAATGCTTTGAATCTGTGAATTGGCAATATTGTTTGCCGCAGCATGCCCTATCGCGAGCGATAGCTTATGTGGCTAATTGCGAAATCCCATTGATTAAAAATACATTTATTCAATGGTTTATCAAGCGTTATTCGGTGGATTTAAACGAAAGTGTTATCGAAGATCCACAAGAGTTTGACTCCTTTAATCAATTTTTTACGCGAGCGTTAAAAGCCGATGCGCGTCCGATTGCCTCAGGGTTGAACCAATTGATTGCACCAGCCGATGGCCAGTTGAGTGAATATGGTCAACTGTGTTCGGGGCAATTATTACAAGCTAAAGGCCAATCTTATTCGGTGGCAGCGTTATTGGGTGGTGATGCTGCGTTAGCAGAAGCTTTTCACGATGGCCATTACTTGACCGTTTATTTAGCACCCTCGAATTACCATCGGGTTCACATGCCTTTTGAAGGGCGATTGATTAAAATGATCCATGTGCCAGGGCAATTATTTTCCGTTAATGCCAAGACGGCTGCCGAAGTGCCTAATCTATTTGCGCGCAATGAACGGGTGATTTGTCTGTTTGACACCAGCTTTGGCCCCATGGCAGTAATTTTGGTGGGGGCAATGATTGTGGCCAGTATCGCTACTGTGTGGCACGGTCAAGTCACACCGGTGACGCATGCTATTCAAACGTGGGATTATGTGGCATCACCTGTATTGACCTTGGCTAAAGGTGCGGAAATGGGGCGTTTTTATTTGGGTTCGACGGCTATTGTTTTAACGCCAGCTCAAGCGGTGGTATTTGCTGAAGATTTAAGCGTCGGCCAACCGTTGAAAATGGGTCAAGCCTTAGGAACTATTTTTAAGTAAGTCGTCAGCATGGCCTGGTCTTTCGTAACGGTTAAAAGCACCTTTATTTGCTGAATATAATGGTGCTTTTAACAGGATTGATCATTCCCAATTGGCTTTGGGCAATGCTTTGAATGCGCAAAGGCGATGACCAGGTATTTTGTTCTAAAAGTAATTTCCCCTGTTCGATCACCATGTCATCGTGTTGGCGTTGCAAATTATGCAGTTCGATGAATTCACGACGGTTACGGTCTTTGACATAGATGACTGCAAAAGCTGTTGTCAGCAATGCTACTAATAATAGGCCAATAATATTATTTTGAAAAGAAAATAACATATGGCGAAAGTTACCGGGATTAAAAGTACCTGCGGCTAGGGCACGCGCTGAAGCATTCATCGTATTTTTTCTCCTATTCTTAAAATGGCGCTACGTGCGCGTGGATTGTGGGTGATTTCTGTATCACTGGGTTTAATGGCTTTGCCAATACGCTTGAGCCGCAAATTGCGTTGTTCATCACTCAAGGGTAATGTTTTTAATAACGGGTCACCCTCTGCTTCACGCCGCATGAATAATTTAACAAAGCGATCTTCGAGTGAGTGAAAACTAATCACGGCTAAGCGACCGCCAGGTGTTAACGTTGCTAATGCCGCCGTTAAACCCTGTTGTAAAGCGGATAATTCTTGATTTAAAAAGATACGAATGGCTTGAAAACTGCGCGTTGCCGGATGTTTATGCTTTTCCCATTTGGGAATAGCGCGACCGATATGCAGTGCTAATTGGTGTGTCGTGGTAATGGGTGCTTGTTCACGGGCCATCACAATACTGCGTGCGACGCGTCTGGAAAAGCGTTCCTCACCAAATTGCCAAATAATATTGGCTAATTCAGTTTCATCGACCGTTTGTAGCCATTCACGGGCACTCACGCCAGCATCGGGATTCATTCGCATATCCAGTGGCCCATCGACACTAAAGCTAAAGCCACGGCTAGCATCCTCTAATTGAGGTGAAGACACGCCTAAATCAAACAACACACCATCCAACGGCCGGTCAAAAGCTTTAAGATTTTCAGCAAGATCAGCAAAAGAACCATGCATTAAGGTTAATCGTGATTCATGTGCAAAACGGGCTTTACCATAATGAATCGCTTCAGGGTCATGATCCAATGCCAGTAATTGACCTTGGGGTCCTAGGCTCGCCAAAATGGCGGCGCTATGACCGCCGCGCCCAAAGGTGCCATCCAGATAAAAGCCGTCTGGTTTAATGGCTAAACCATCAATAGCTTCTGTGAGCAGTACGGGTTGATGTAATAAAGCAGATTCAGTCATAAAAACCGTTATAGGTTATAAAGCAATCGTTTCTAGTTCAGCGGGCATATGGGTCGATTTATTAGCTTCTTCGTCAAGCCATTGTGTTTTTGCGCTGTGCCATGCGGCATCAGCCCAAATTTCAAATTTTTTACCTTGACCAACGAGGATTAAATTTTTAGCTAAATTCGCATAATCACGTAATGTTTGCGGTAATAATACCCGGCCTTGACTATCCATTTCACATTCTGTTGCATGACCAATCAATAAGCGTTGGATTCGGCGAGTCGCTTTATTAAAGCTGGGTAAAGCTTGGATTTGTTGTTCGATTATTTCCCATGCCGCCAGTGGATAAAGTAATAAGCACGGTGTTTCCGGATCAATGGTGGCAATCAATGCGCCTTGGCATTGATGGTGCACCGCATCTCGATAGCGCGTTGGGATAACCAATCGGCCCTTGGGATCGAGATTAAGTGGAGTGATACCACGGAACATGCGTATTTCCTTAGTTGAGAATAATCTTTCAGCGCCCCACTTTTTACCACTTTAACCCATTTATTCCCACATTGGCTGACAATATAAGTTGTTTTCAATGAAAGTCAAGCTCTTCTTGAGTAATGACTTAAAAAAGCGCGCAAGTTAGCATTAATGAAGCGCACAGCAATGTATGCCATAATGCCAATTGTCTTTAAGAAAGAAAAAACTATGACGATGGATGCCTTGCTGTTTGCCACTGAGCAATTATTATTACCAGCAGAATTAACGATTGATAAAATTTTCCAATCCTTCGCGTTGATGCACCAACATTCAATCGATTATGCCGATGTGTATTTTCAAGCGAGCCAATCTGAATCGTGGCTGCTGGAAGATCAGATTATTAAAAATGGTAGTTTTCATGTGGCGCGTGGAATGGGTGTACGGGCTATTGCGGGTGAAAAAGTAGGCTTTGCATCAGTCGATAATATTCAGCCGAGTTTATTAACCACAGCCGTTGAAGCGGTGCGTGGTATTGCGGCATTGGGGAGCAATGGACAATGGAAAATACCGAATCGACACGCTGTAGTGCAGCGGCCTTTATTGTACCCTGGGGTAGATCCCCTGCAGAGTTTATCAACCACAGCTAAAATTCAATTGTTACAGCGAATCGATGTGGTGGCAAGAGCAGAAGATCCTCGTGTTCAGCGCGTGACAGCCAGTCTTTCAGCGGAATATGAAGTCGTGTTGGTGGCCGCCTGTGATGGTACACTTGCGGCCGATATTCGTCCTTTAGTGCGTTTAAATGTGACGGTATTAGTTGAGCATCAAGGTCGCAGAGAAAGTGCTTCGGTGGGTGGCGGCGGGCGTTTTAGTTATGAATCCTTTGTGTTGGATGACAGTGCTCAAGCAATCGCTTATGCGCGCGAAGCGGTGCGGCAAGCATTAGTTGCCCTTGAAGCTGTCCCGGCTCCGGTAGGTCCGATGCCGGTTGTTTTAGGGCCAGGTTGGCCTGGGGTATTGTTGCATGAAGCTATCGGCCATGGTTTGGAAGGGGATTTTAATCGTAAAGGCACATCAGCGTTCAGTAACCGTTTGGGCCAAGCTGTAGCGTCTCCTTTATGTACTATTGTTGACGATGGTTCGCTCACCTCAAAGCGTGGCTCACTCAATATCGATGATGAAGGCACGCCAACGGGTACCACCGTGTTGATTGAAAACGGCATTTTAAAAAATTATTTGCAAGATAAGCATAATGCGCGTTTGATGGGAATGCATTCGACCGGTAATGGTCGGCGTGAATCTTATGCCCATGCCCCGATGCCGCGTATGACTAATACCTATATGTTGCCGGGCCAAACCGATCCGCGCGAGATTATTGCTTCAGTTGAAAAAGGTTTGTATGCGGTTAATTTTAGTGGTGGCCAAGTCGATATCACCTCGGGTAAATTTGTGTTTGCTGCCAGTGAAGCTTATTTAATTGAGAATGGTAAAATAACCCGACCTGTTAAGGGAGCGATGTTAATCGGTAATGGGCCTGAGGTATTAAGTTTAGTGTCAATGGTGGGCAACGATTTACAATTGGATTCGGGTGTGGGTGTTTGTGGTAAAGAAGGGCAAAGCGTTCCAGTAGGCGTGGGTCAACCGACATTAAAAATTGATTGTTTGACGGTAGGTGGTACGCAAGTGGCGTCATCAATTTAACGTGCATAGAATTTCAGGGAGTTACCTATGGTAGAAAGCAAGACAGAGAGCTTAAATGCATTAGATTGGCTGCTTATTGTCGTCTTGCTGGGAAGCTTAAGTGGTTTTGCTTGGTATTGGTATCAATCGAGTGTGAGTTTAGAAAGCACCCAGCAACAATTTACCGATAAATGGCACAATGTGTTGGTAATTGACATGGGGATGGATGAAAACGAAGTGTCTGAAGCGGTTATTTTGAAAGGTGAAGACGTTATTATTTTAGTGCCACTTGCTTTGGGTGAAGATATTATACCCAACCATCCACTCGATTATGTAGGGATAAATAATTTACAGGAATTAGGGATGTTAGGGCCTGTTTCGGCTAATATTTTTGATCCTCAAGATGCGAATTTTTTACGGATGCGCTTGTTAGTGTATTCGAATAATGGCACCCAAAAAGCATTGATCCCTTTATATCAAGCGGGTATCCGGTCGATTAGTTTTGACCGTGAGCATTTACTATTGCGAGCTCAACTTCATAATATTGATGCCGAGCAAGTTGTAGGATCGGTTATTTTATCGGATGGGACTGAGCGTGCTATTCATTTGGTACCAGTTCATGATGCTATTTTTGCAGGTCAAGCCACGCTGGGGACTGATTAAGTCCTGTGCAGAGCCATAGCTGACAATCCGAGGGTTTGTTGGCTTGCAGTTTAGGCCAGATCGTTAAGTCGCTGAGTGGTAAAAACACACAGGCGCCAGTGCCGGTGAGCCTAGGCGTGCCATAGGCGCTTAACCAGTGGCAAACATGCTCTACCAGAGGGTAAAGTTTGCGCACTAAAGGTTCACAATCATTGCGTGTTTGGGTATAAGCATAGTGGTCGATGTCAATCGCTTTACCATTGCGAATTAAGTCAGGATGCGTGAAAATGGCATGCGTCGAAATACCACAGGCCGGTTTGGCAATGACATACCAAGATTCCTGAGGTGCAGCGGTTTGAAACGTTGTGCCGATACCACTGGCAAAGGCACTGTGACCTTGGATAAAAAAAGGTACATCGGCACCGAGTTGAGCACCCAAGGATTGTAATTCCACCTGGGTTAAACCGCAATTCCATAAATGATTTAGCGCCAATAGGGTCGATGCTGCGTCGGAACTTCCTCCGCCCAGGCCCGCTTCTATAGGGATGTTTTTGCTCAAATGGATAGTGGCACCCCTGTTGCAGTGGGTGGTGGTTTGTAATAATTTTGCAGCTTTAACCACGAGTTGATCGGTAAGTGGAATGCTGCATGGTTTGCAATGAAAATAAATTTCTTTATCAAGGTGGGTCTGTAGATCAAGGGAATCATGCAGAGAAATAAATTGAAATAAGGTTTGCAGTGCATGATAGCCATTTGGCTTCTGGCCTAGAATGTGTAAAAATAAATTGATTTTTGCAGGCGCACGAATCGTCAACGAGTGATTAGACATATGGATCCTAAAGTAAATTATTTTGTAGTCGGTTTGTTTGTCGTCATTTTAGGGGCTGCGGTTATTCTTTTTACGTTGTGGATGACATTTGGTTTAGATAAACAAGTATACGATAATTACCGTATTATTACCTCAGAGTCCGTGGTAGGACTTAGTCTTGAAGCGCCTGTTAAATTTAATGGCGTAGATGTCGGGACGGTAACTGCCATTGAATTAATGCCGAATAACCCCGATCAAGTCTCGGTGGAAATTGCGGTTAAAGCGGGCACGCCGATTTCCATCGACACGCGTGCAACGATGATGTCACAAGGCATCACAGGTTTAACGTTTATTGGTTTGAAAGGTGGGCGAGCGAATGCTGCTAAATTGGTCGCATTAAAAGGTCAGCGGCTACCGGTTATTTTGAGTTCGCCTTCATTGCTGGTGCGACTCGACACGATTATCCAAACCTTGGCGACGTCGCTCACGGAAATAGATCAGCATATTAATTACCTATTGCGTCAAGAAAATCAAGATCATATCAGTGATATTTTGCAATCCGTTGCTACGATTACCCATAGCATTGCTAATAATCAAGAGGCTATCGGTTTAAGCGTCGATGCCATGCCATTATTAGTGAAAAATTTATCCGATGCTTCATCGAGTGCTGGCCAAGTTTATAACACGATTAATAGTCAATTGAACCAAGGTATCTTGATGAGTTTAAATAATGTGTTAAGTGATTTACAAGATAATCCATCGATGTTAATTCGGGGTCGTGCGACTCAACGTTTAGGCCCTGGAGAATAAGCTATGTTTTTTCAATGGATGCGAATAACGCTTTGGTTATTATTAGCGCTCAGTCAAGTCTCTTGCCTTAATTTAGGTTCGACATCTGTGCCTGTTATTAAAGAATACCAATTGCAAGCACCCGCTATCGCTCCTTTAGCTATGCCTAAAACGTCAACGACATTAGTGGTTAAAGAGGGTTTTATTGCCCCCATGAATCGCAGTCTTGCCATAGCTTATCAAATCAAGGCTTATCAAATCCATTATTTTGTCGAAAGCCGTTGGCAAACGCTGCCATCTTCAATGATTACCGTAGCTTTGGCCGAAACTTTGCAAAATTCTGGGCTATTTAAAGCCGTTGTTGTAGCGCCACCTTTTGTGGGGCCAATAGATCAAACAGTGACGGTTAACTTGCTGGGATTAGTGCAAATATTTGATGTAACCCAGCAACATGCTTGTTTGGATATGCACCTACAAGTAGTCTTAAGCAATGGCGTGACGGGCAAAATTGATGCCATTAAAGATTTTACTGCTCGGGTGCCAGCAGACCCCACTCCTGTCGGGGGCGTTGTTGCAGCCAATCGTGCGTTACAACAATTATTGCCTGAAATAATGACGTTCATTGTAAAAGCCCATGGGTAGTGTGAGGTGGCAATGCTGAGTGCGTTAACCATCAACGATGTGCCGATAGAATGCATCAATCGTGCCGCGGTGTTGTATTCTTTGCCAGCGACACTCATTATTTCCGTTTTGAAAGTGGAAGGGGGCCGCAATGGGATGGCCAAAGCCAATAATAATGGTTCTTATGATTATGGGCCAATGCAAATTAATACGGTGTGGCTGCCGCAAATTAAACTGTATGGCTACACGAAAGAAACCTTACAATTTAATCCTTGTGCTAATGTGTATGTGGGTACGTGGATATTAAGTCAGCGTATTGCCAATAGCCCTAATTTTTGGCGTGGTGTGGGTTCTTATCACTCGTATACGGCATCAGAAAACGTACCTTATCAACGCAAAGTGTGGGCGATGTACCAAGATTTGTATCGTTATTTAGCGGCACCTACGGCTAAAGATGTAGCACAGTTTAAGTGACTCTTATGAACTTTTTTAATTAGGTTGATTTTGCAATGAACCAGAAGAACGCCTTATGTTAGTATTGGGGATTGAATCTTCCTGTGATGAAACAGGGGTGGCGTTGTACGAGAATGGCGTGGGTTTGATTGCTCATGTATTGTTTAGTCAAGTGGCAACGCATGCGGCTTATGGTGGGGTGGTGCCGGAACTGGCATCCAGGGATCATATTCAGAAATTATTGCCATTGATTGGCCAATTATTGACTCAGAGTCAGCGGACCCTCGCAGAGATTCAAGGCATTGCGTATACGCGAGGTCCTGGGTTATCGGGAGCCCTTTTGGTAGGTGCAGCGTTTGCGCAAAGTTTAGCGTTTGCGCGCAAACTCCCTTGTGTGGGTATTCATCATATGGAAGGGCATTTACTATCGCCATTGTTAGAACAGAATCAGCCTGAATTTCCTTTTTTAGCCTTAATCGTGTCCGGCGGCCATACGTTGCTGGTTAAGGTGCAAGCGTTAGGTGATTATGAAGTGTTAGGGGAATCGCTCGATGATGCTGCAGGAGAAGCATTTGATAAAACAGCTAAATTAATGGGTTTAGCTTACCCCGGTGGCCCCTTATTAGCGAAATTGGCTGAGCAAGGTGATGCGATGCGTTATGCGTTGCCCAGGCCCTTGCTGCACCGAGCAGATTTAATGTTTAGTTTTAGTGGCTTGAAGACAGCGGTGGCACAATTAATCGATAAAGAAGATTTGCGCTGTGTCAAGGTGCAGGCGGACATAGCCGCTTCTTTTCAAGCGGCGGTGATAGACGTGTTGGTTGCCAAGACGTTGAAAGCGGTTAAGCAAACCGGCTTGCAGCAAGTGGTTGTTTCAGGTGGGGTTAGCGCCAATGTGTGGCTGCGCACGCAATTGCAAGCGGGCTTAACGCAATTGGGTGCGAAAGCATTTTATCCACGTTTGGAATTTTGTACGGATAATGGCGCGATGATTGCTTTTGCCGGGTGCTTGCGTTTGGCGGCAGGTCAAGTCAGTGAATTCGATTTTAGTGTGAAGCCAAGATGGTCATTGAATGAATTGCGCTTATAAAAAAACCGAGCGTTTAAAGACTCGGTTTTTTTATAAGCAATAGCGATAAACTTAAGCAGCAGGTGTTGCGGCAGCAGGAGCAGCAGCTTCAGGAGCGGCAGCAGCAACTTCAGTCGTTGCAGCAGGAGCTGTGCTATCAGCAGCAGGTGCACTTGTATCGTTGCCTGAACAAGCGGTTAAAGCCAAGGCTAAGATGCTAAGAGCAAGTAGATTTTTCTTCATAATAATAAATTCCTAAAAAAATTCATGAAATAAATTTGACAGGTCTTGTCAAAAGTCGCGCGAATATAACAGATTTTTACAATGGTTACAAATTTCGATAGACACCTATTCACACGTATGCCCATCGCGCCGTCAGTATAACACGGCTCATTGACGATGGCTCAGCAATATTGACAATTTTCCAGCTAAAAGTGATACTGTGAACTTTTGCTATCAGGGTCAGTCTAAATGAATGCATTATCACAGATTAAGCAGCAAATAGCCGAACATTCGGTCTTATTATATATGAAAGGTAATCCTGAGCAGCCTCAATGTGGTTTTTCGGCACGCGTTGTGCAGGTGCTTAAAGCGTGTCAGGTTGAATTCGCCAGCGTCGATATTTTATTAAATCCGGAAATTCGGCAAGCGTTACCAATATACGCCAATTGGCCTACGTTTCCACAATTGTATGTAAAGGGTGAATTAATTGGTGGTTGTGATATTGTGCTGGAAATGTATGCTTCGGGTGAATTGCAAGCCTTGTTTGTTGATGCTAAAGTGCTTAAATAAAGTAATGGCATGATTTTTGCTCTAGTCCTGCTTGTGATCAATTAATTAATGATGGGAAATAACATGAGTGTTTTGGTAGGGCGTAAAGCGCCTGATTTTACGACAGCGGCTGTATTAGCGAATGGCGAAATCGTCAGTGAGTTAAATTTTGGTAGCCTCATTAGGGATAAGTATGCGGTATTGTTTTTTTATCCGCTGGATTTTACCTTTGTTTGCCCATCGGAATTGATTGCTTTAGATAAGCGAATGAATGAATTCACGGCTCGTGGCATTGAAGTTGTCGCCATCTCGATTGATTCGCAATTTACCCACAATGCTTGGCGTAATACTGCCATTAACAATGGTGGCATTGGACCGGTTAAGTATATTATGGCAGCCGATATTAATCATTTTGTGTGTCAATCTTATGGTGTAGAGCACCCTGTGGCTGGCGTTGCTTTGCGAGCCGCTTTTATTATTGATCAGCAAGGCGTTGTGCGGTCACAAACGGTTAATGATTTGCCTTTAGGACGTAATATTGATGAGTTATTAAGAACGGTTGATGCGTTGCAATATTTTGATCAACACGGTGAAGTGTGCCCAGCCGGTTGGAATAAAGGCGATAGCGCTATGAAACCTTCGATTGCGGGTGTTGCTGATTATTTAGCTGCACATGCCGGTGATTTATAACAGATATCAAAATGGTATTGGTTCACGTATAATGCTGCAAATTGCAAGATGGCTGTCTTTTTTTTAAACTATGGAGTGATTAATTCATGAAACTTAAACTTCTCGTGACTTCAATGATTTTGGCTGGAACATCAGGTGCTGCATGTGCACAAGATGCTGCGATGCAAACACAGATTGATGCGATGAAATCGCAAATTGCGCAAATGCAATCGACCATGAATAGCAATGGTGCAGGTACAACGCTGCCTTCTGATAATTGGTTTAATCGTATTAGTATCAGTGGGTTAGTCGATGTTGATGGTAATATTGCTAGTAAGTCTCCTGTGACTTATGGTACGAACAGTAATACCCAAACGGTTTCTTCGATGGCTATTTCAAACGCAAATATTTTTCTGGATGCGAATGTTAGCGATTGGACGACTGCCCATGTGGGTGTGTTATACGGTCAACCGATGAATGATTTTAATGACTTGCAAGCGGGTGCTTTCACTTCGAACCAACGGAGTTCCAATAGCAATATTAATGTTGATGAAGCTTATGTCAATATTGCTAATTTTGCCAAATCCCCTTTCTATTTGAAAGTCGGTCAGCAATACCTGCCATTTGGTTCTTATACACCTTATAAAGATTTAACCCCTTCGTTGACGCAAGTTTTGTCTCAAGTCAATGATGTTGCAGCGACCCTAGGGTTTGTTTCAACTCAAGGTTTCAACGGTAGTGTTTATGCGTTAAATGGTATGAATAAAGCGGCAGGTACCTCAGCAACCGAACAAAATGGTAATACAGTGCGTAATTTTGGTGCCAATTTAGGTTTTGCGAATGTGGTTCGTGATGTGCAATACAAATTAGGTGTGCAATATTTGCGGAACATGGCAGATACGACGGGCATCCGTTATAGCTTGGGTTATAACAATGATGATCAATATATCTCGCCGGTGAGTGCACTTGCTGCCAATGCAGATGTTAAATTTAAAGCGCTTGATGCCAGTGTTAACTACGTCGGTGCGATGAATAGCTTTAATCAAGCGGATGTGGCTTACACTGATAATTCAGGTGCTACTGAACGTGGTGCGCGTCCTGCTGCTTGGGGTATTGATACGGGTTATAGTTTCCCAGTCATGAATCATGACAGCCGCTTTGGCGTCGGTTATCAAGGCAGTTACAATGCTGCTAATATTGATCTTACCGGTGCTGGTGAAGGTTCAATGGCGCAAAAACGTTACTTAGCTAACTATACCTTTAATGTATCGAAATACACCGATATTGGTTTAGAAGTGCGTCATGATATTGCTTACAGTGCCTCACAAGGTGGTCCAGGTACTTCAGCCAATACGGCAACGGCTCGCGTCGCTGTTAAATTTGCTTAAAGAGTCTTGTTGCCTATTCTGTACGCATCATGCGGGTTTCCCGCGCTAGAAAAACGAGCCCTGCACTTAAAATTCGTTGGTGAATTTAAGTGCGGGGCTTTTTATTAACTAAAATAAAAGCATTATTGTCAGGACACAGGTTATGGAACGCAGTATTTTTTGTGCAAAGTTACAACGACTAGCGCCGGCACTCGCCAAACCCCCTTATCCTGGCCCTTTGGGGCAAAAAGTGTTTGAGCAAATTTCAGCTGAAGCGTGGGCTTTATGGTTAAAGCAACAAACCATGTTGATCAATGAATACCGGTTAAATTTATTAGAGCCAACAGCGCGCGATTTTTTAAATGCTGAAATGGCTAAGTTTTTATTTAATAATGATGAAAGCTCAAAACCTGCTGGATTTGTCGAACCTGATAAAATTTCATGATTATTTGGCGTGAATTGGGTTTGCAGCCTTATGAACCGATTTGGCGTGCGATGCAACGCTTTACCAGTGTCCGTACTGAAAACACGTTAGATGAAATTTGGTTATTAGAGCACCATAGTGTCTATACGCAAGGCATGGCAGGTAAGCCAGAGCATATTTTAGCGCCAGGTACTATCCCAGTTATTCACATCGATCGCGGTGGGCAGGTGACTTATCATGGTCCAGGGCAATTAATAGTCTATTTTTTACTGGATTTAAAACGTCGTGCTTTAAGTCCTCGGCAATTGGTCACATTGATTGAAAACGCGGTGGTAACGGTTTTAGTCTCCCTGGGCTTAGCGGCTTATGCCAGAGCAGAGGCTCCAGGCATTTATATTCAAGGTGAAAAAATCGCTTCGTTGGGTTTAAGAATTCGTCGTGGCGCCTCTTATCATGGTTTGAGTATCAATGTTAAAATGGACCTTGGGCCTTTCGCAGGTATCAATCCTTGTGGTTATCAGGCATTGTCAGTGACGCAAATAAGTCACTTTTTTGCTTCTGTAACGGTGAATGATTTCCGTCAGTTATTGCTTGATCAATTACAACGTACTTTTTTATGAAAATCACGCGCGACATTCATGGGGTCATACTGTTGGATAAACCGCTCGGTTGGAGTTCCAATCATGCGGTGCAAAAAATAAAACGCCTTTATCAAGCAGCAAAAGTGGGCCATACGGGAACTTTGGATCCTTTGGCTACTGGGATGTTAGCTCTGTGTTTGGGTGAGGCAACCAAATTCGGCCAATGTTTGCTTGAAGCGGATAAAAGCTATGAAGCGATCGTACGTTTAGGTCAAACGACTACCACCGGTGATCGGGAAGGTGAAGTAGTGGCAAATAGCCCCGTTCCTGCCTTGACTACCACACAGTTACACCAGGTAGCGCAACACTTTACCGGTGTGATCAGCCAAATTCCGCCGATGTATTCAGCCCTGAAAGTCAATGGCCGGGTTTTGTATCAATTAGCCCGTAAAGGGGAGGTGATTGAACGTGCCGCTCGGACGATCACGATCCATTCACTTGAGCTGACATTGCTAGCAGCGGATCATTTGCGTTTAACGGTACGGTGCAGTAAAGGGACGTATATTCGTACATTGGCTGAAGACATTGGTTTATGTTTGGGAACCGGGGCTCATCTTAGGGCATTACGACGCACAGGGGTGGCACATTTGCCAAAGGAGGCTGTGATCAGTTTCGATGCGCTGGCAGCGTTAAGTTGGGATGTTTTAGATCAGCATGTGTTACCCGTAGATAGTTGTGTTGCATCATTGCCTTTGCTGCGTTTAAATGCGCAAGAGACGCAACGGTTATTGTGGGGACAAGCAGTGGTATTGGCAATCCCAGATGAACCTGGTGTTAGGCGGCTTTACCATGAGCAGGGGCAATTTTTAGGTTTAGCGCATTGGCAAGAAAGTGGTCAATTACTGCCACAGCGTTTGATTAATCCGACCTTGTGGAAGGGGTTATGTTAAGACTAAGTTTTTACCACAGAATCTTTATAGGGAAATAATTCGTCATGGATGTGTTTCATCGCAGCCCTTTTACACGCAAAGTAGCGGGTGGCTCTATCGTTAGTATCGGTAATTTTGATGGTATGCATTTAGGGCATCAAGCGTTATTAGCAGAATTAATCGCTCGAGCGCACACGGAAGGTTTGGCGTCAAGCGTGGTATTGTTTGAGCCACAGCCATGTGAATATTTTCAAAAAATTGCCGCCCCTGGCCGTTTAATGCGTTTGCACGAAAAATTAACGTATCTACAAAATCTCGGTATTGATCAAGTGCTGTGCTTAAGTTTTGATGCATCATTAGCGACCCTTACAGCGCAGCGTTTTGTTGAAGACATATTGATGGATCAATTGCAGTTACAACATTTGCTGGTGGGTGATGATTTTCGTTTTGGTGCAGGACGCTTGGGGGATTTTACTTTATTACAAGCTTATGCTGAGCAAGGTGCTTTTCAGTTAAACGCGTTGGCTTCTTACTACGTGGCGAACCAACGCGTCAGTAGTTCAGCCATTCGCGCTGCTTTGAATGCGGGTGAGGTAGTTTTAGCAGAAACGTTATTAGGCAAGCCATTCAGTATGACTGAAAAAGTCATTGCGGGTAAGCAACGCGGTCGGATGATCGATTTCCCAACCCTTAATATGGCCTTACACCGTCGGGTGGTGCCCCTGAAAGGTGTTTTTGCGGTGAAAGTTAAAGGCGTGCCGGGTGAAAAAGAACTTTTCGGCGTTGCTAATTTAGGCGTTCGCCCAACGGTTGATGGCCAACAGTGGTTATTAGAAACGTATGTATTTGCTTTTAGCGGGGATCTTTACGGCCAACGTTTAACGATTGAATTTCATCATAAATTGCGTGATGAAATAAAATTTGCCTCGTTTGATGCTTTAAAAGCGCAAATAGCACAGGATTGTGTGGCGGCTCAGCAATTTTTTGGCTTACGGCCAAGTGTTTAAGATTATCTTTGCTTCATACACCCGCGGTAAGTGGTTTACGGGTAAGCGCGAAAGAGTAACCTAAGGCAGTGAATGATTACCTTATTGATCTAGATCAATTTTTTTAAAAGAAAAAACAGTTATGCTTCGCCTTATAAGAATATAGGAGGCTCATACTGATGTCTATTAGTTTAGCAGCACTTGATGTCGTGACATTGTCGCGTATTCAATTTGGTTTAACCGCGTTGTACCATTTTTTGTTTGTCCCCCTCACCTTAGGTTTGTCGGTGCTACTTGGCATCATGGAAACCATCTATGTCATGACGGGGAATGTCATTTGGAAAAAAATGACCCAATATTGGGGCGCCTTGTTTGGCATTAATTTTGTCATGGGGGTTGCCACCGGTATCACCATGGAATTTCAATTTGGCACCAATTGGGCTTATTATGCGCATTATGTTGGTGATGTCTTTGGTACACCGTTAGCGATTGAAGGTTTCATGGCTTTTTTCTTGGAAGCCACATTCGTCGGGATGTTTTTCTTTGGCTGGAATCGCTTAAGTAAAATCGGTCATTTATCGACGACTTGGTTAGTGGCTCTGGGTTCTAATTTATCGGCTTTGTGGATTTTGATTGCCAATGCTTGGATGCAACACCCGGTGGGTGCGCATTTTAATTACCAAACCTTGCGAATGGAAGTCAGTGATTTTAGTGCGATTTTATTTAATTCGGTTGCTCAAGCTAAATTTATTCATACGGTGAGCGCCGGTTATGTGACCGGTGCCGTTTTTGTGCTAGCCATCAGTGCCTATTTTTTATTGGTTAAACGCAACCGTGAATTTGCTTTACGATCGATGACCGTGGCGGCCTCTTTTGGTTTAGCTGCAGCGTTATCGGCGATTGTGTTGGGCGATGAAAGTGGCTATTTGGTGGGTGAAAATCAAAAAATGAAATTGGCGGCGATCGAAGGTGCTTGGCATACAGAAGCGGCTCCTGCCAGCTTGACGGTTTTTGGGGTTCCCAATCAAACCACACACACCACGGATGATGCGGTCCGCATCCCTTATTTACTGGGCTTGATTGCTACCCGTTCACTCGATACGCCGATTGAAGGTATGGAAGAGTTGGCGAATAACAATGCGTTGCGGATCAAAGATGGTATTCAAGCTTACAGCGCTTTGAAAGTTTTATTGAAAGATCCCGACAATGCGCATGCCCAACAACAATTAGCGGCGCATCAAACGAATTTGGGTTATAGCTTATTATTGAAACGTTATACCGTTAACGTCATCGATGCGACGCCCGCACAAATTAGCCAAGCGGCAAAAGATACCATTCCCCACGTAGCGCCTTTATTTTGGAGTTTCCGCGTTATGGTGGGCTGTGCCTTTTTCTTTTTAGCGCTATTTAGCTTAGCTTTTTATCTCTCGTGTAAACGTCGTTTAGAAAACAAAGCGTTTTTATACCTCGCCTTGTGTAGCTTACCCTTACCGTGGCTCGCTTCAGAAGCGGGTTGGTTTGTGGCTGAAAATGGCCGCCAACCGTGGGCAATCGATGGTGTGTTACCGACGTATTTAGGTACATCGTCACTGGCAACCAGCGATTTGTGGATCAGTTTGGCAGGTTTCATCGGTTTTTATACAGTCCTGGCGATTGTCGAATTGTATTTGATGTTTAAATATATCCGTTTAGGCCCAGATCATTACCAACATTAAGGCGATACCGCATGTTTGACTATACAACGTTAAGATTGATTTGGTGGTTGTTATTAGGCTTATTATTGATTGCCTTTGCCATTATGGATGGTTTTGATTTAGGGGTAGTGACCCTGTTGCCGTGGGTTGCAAAAACAGATAAAGAAAAACGTTTAGTGATCAATACCGTAGGTCCTGTGTGGGAAGGCAATCAAGCGTGGATTATTTTGGGTGCCGGCGCTATTTTTGCCGCGTGGCCTTATGTTTATGCTGCGGCGTTTTCAGGCTTTTATTTGGCGATGCTTCTGGCTTTATGTGGGTTTATTTTGCGGCCGGTGAGTTTTAAATACCGCAGCAAATTGACTAATCCCACCTGGCGTAAAACCTGGGATAAGTTATTGATGTTAAGTGGTTTTATTCCTGCCTTGATTTTTGGCGTGGCGATAGGCAATATTTTGCAAGGGGTACCGTTTCATTTTGATGAAATGTTGCGCTTTTATTATACGGGTACTTTTTGGGCTTTATTGAATCCCTTTGCACTGTTGTGTGGTGTGCTCAGTGTCATTATGCTTTCGATGCACGGGGCTGTGTATTTGTGTAGCAAAACACGTGACATTGTGCAAATCCGTGCCATGAAAGCTGCTAAGATCTGTGCGCTGTTAGTCATCGTTTTATTTGCAATCGGTGGACTTTGGTCATTGAGACTGGAAAGTTATGTGTTGATTCATCCTGTGTCGAGTTTCGCACCATCAAATCCTTTGCATAAAGTGATGTCGTTAGAATATCACCATGCACTCGATAATTATCGCCATTACTCTTATTTTATCATAGCGCCTGTGAGTGGGTTTTTAGGGGCATTGCTGGTGCTGTTGTGCGTGCGTTTGCAACGGTATAAATGGGCTTTTATCAGCAGTGCACTAAGTGTTTTTGGCGTTATTGCCACGGTAGGCGTGCGGTTGTTTCCTGTTTTGTTACCTTCATCGTCGAATCCTTCGCAGAGTTTGTTAATTTGGGATGCTTCATCCAGTCAAGCGACATTGCAATTAATGCTGTGGGTTGGGGTAGTGTTTTTCCCCATCATTATCGCTTATACCACTTGGGTATATCGCGTGATGCGCGGGCCTGTGACAGCGGTTTGGTTAGATGAAACCAAAAATTCTTATTGATGGAGAAGATAATCTATGTGGTACTTTGTGTGGTTGCTCGGTTTAGGTTTAGCGTGTAGTTTTTCTATTCTCAATGGCATGTGGTTTGAATTGCCAAAAGAAAATAATGAAAACTAAGCGTCAAGCATCGGATAGCTGTCATTATTGTCAAGCACCGCAGCAGTGCTTTGGTGCTGAAATAGCCTTGGATGATAAAAATCCCTTGGTTCAAGAGACAGTGTTATTAAAAAAAGGTGAAATTCTTTACCATCAACAAGAAAAAATCCAAGGCATTTATCTGCTTAAATCTGGTGCCATCAAAACCTATTGGTTAAATGAGCAAGGCAGACAAACCATGGGGAGTTTTTATTTGCCCGGTGAATTGTTAGGCTTTTCCAGTGTTAGTAGCCACACTTATGTGGAAAATGCCCAAGCGTTGCGTGATACGGAAGTGTGTAGAATAGCAATGCCACTGCTATTGAATCGAGTTAGTAAAGAGCCTGCTTATCAAACATTGTTAGTTAATTTAATGAGTGCCAGTCTAGCACGCGTTGAAAAAGCCCGTTATGCTTATATTGATACCTCTGCTACCCAAAAAGTAGCGATTTTTTTGGTTGATTATTCGCAACGGTTATCAAAATCACTTATAGATGCTGCCAGTGTTAACTTACTCCCCACGCAGCAAGATATGGCCAGTTATTTAGGTTTAACGGCAGAAACCGTGTCGCGAACCATGACACAATTTCAACGACAGGGTTTAGTGCAATTTTCGCAGGCGAAGCAAATGCTTAAGTTAGATTATGCTAAATTGCAAACATTGATGGTGAATGCTTGTTCAGAGAGGTAATTGTTTATGGTGAAAAAAAAGATTGTCAAAAAAAATGCCTTGGGTCGTGATATCCTTTTGGTGATTTGCGTCAAAATCCTCTTAACCCTAGGGTTATGGTTTATGTGTTTTTCAACACCCATCACTAAGCCAATGTTAGTTCAAGCGACTGCCCAGCATGTTTTTTAATGCTTAAACGCAGTATCATAGTGTCTTTCTCGTAAAAAAGGTCAACATCCGTGACGATGCATGCGTTAGCCACAGCTGATGTCATTATTACTGCTAACCAAAGGCAAGCACTGGATCTTAGACGCAGCTTGCAGCGTGATGCAACCCAAATCAAAGCTTGGCCTGATTTTATTCAAGCGTGTTATAGCGCGTTAAAGATAAATGAAAGCATGCGTTATTTAAGTGTTTTTGAGCAACGCGTCTTATGGCAACGGGTGATTCAAAAAAATTCTGATTTTAGTTTGCAACAAGACGATGCTTTGATCAGTGCTTGCATGAGTGCTTGGCAATGGTTAAGCGATTGGCAAATACCGCTCGGCGCTTTGAACCACTATGAAACACTCGATAGTGTGTGGTTTTATCAAGTGGCGCAAGCTTATAAAGTAGCTTGCCAACAGTGTCATGGCATTGATAGTCAGCAAGCCTTAAGTTATTTATTAATCCATGGGCTTGACTTGAAAGCATTATTGCCTCAGACCATCGTTTTTTATCGTTTTTGGCAAGTGCCCCCGGCAGTGTTGGCGTTTCAATCCTTATTAACAAATGTGGCTATCACCAGTTATTTTTATCAGCCTGAACGTCAACCAGCTGCGATTCAAGGGTGTTATCCTGCTGAATCAAGTGTCAATGAATATGCTACCTTGGTGCAATGGAGTTGTCAGTATGCTCGGCTGCACCCTCAACAGCGTATAGCGTGCGTGATGCAAAATTTAGCCCAAGATCGCCCCTTAATTGAATATTATCTGCACCAACAAGCAACCGCAGGTCGGGTGCCGCACGTGCATTTTTCCTTGGGTAAAGCATTAATTGATTACCCTATCATTCATGTCACGTGGCGTTTAATGAATCTTTATGGTGCAAGTGATTGTGATTTGGAAGATTTAACCTATTTGAGCCATTCACCCTTTTGGGCGCATGCGACAGCGATGGAACTGTGTTTGAGTCAGTGGCGACCCTATCAATTAACTATTTTTCCAGCTAATGCTTGGCAAAGTTTTGCGCCTGAAGCCTTGTTAACGTGGTGGCGTGCTTTTCAGCCTATGACGTTAAAAAAAGCGTTACCCAGTCAATGGTTAGTGCATTGGAATGCTTTGTTACACTTAAGTGGTTGGCCACAATTGAGTTTGTCAGAGACTGAGAATGCACTGCTAGAGCGTTATGAAGCATTGCAGGTCAGTTTTGCTGAGTGTGATGCTTTTTTTGGTGAATTAAGCCATAGTCAAGCTAAAAAACACTGGCATTCGCTCTTGATGCAAACGCGTTTTGAAGTACCGGCACAACAAAAGCCACAAATTTATTTTTTAGGTTTGTGGGAAGCTTTGGGCAGTGATTTTGATGTGTTATGGCTAAGTGGCGTACGTCAATACCATTGGCCGAATTTTCCACGCGCCAATGCCTTGATTCCATTTAAATGTCAGGAAACGTATGGGTTGCCAAAAAGCACTGGCGAACAGCAGACTTTAGCGTTGCAAAATTTATGGCAAGCGTTGCTTAGCAGTAGTGATCAAATCATCGTCAGTTATCCACTGTGGGATAATGCGGAAGCTCAAAAACCCTTAGCGTTTATCGACGCATGGCCGATTTTAAGCGTGGAACCAATAGTCACTGTACCTTATCAATCCTTTAAGTCAATGAATCGCTTGAAAGAATCGTTGCCGCTTTCCCCTTCGGTTGATCATGTACCAGGTGGGACAGCAGCACTGCGTTGCCAAGCCCATTGTCCTTTTCAAGCGTTTGCGCGCTACCGCTTGAAATTACATGCCTTGCCTGTCCCTGAAATAGGTTTAACCGCAAGTGAACGAGGGTTATTGGTTCATCAAGCGTTGTATGAAAGCTGGCAATTCATAAAAAATCAATCGCTTTTAGTGCTAGCTGAGCCAAGTATTTTAAAGGGATGGATTAAAATAGCCAGTCAAAAAGCATTACAGACGTTAAATGCTTGGCGTAGACAAGGTTTAGCGAAGACGTTATTCATCCTTGAGCAGCAACGTTTAGAAGCTTTGTGTACTAAATGGTTAGCATTGGAAGCACTCAGGCCTACGTTTCAAATTTTACACTTAGAACAGACCGTCGAAGTAAGTTTTGCCTCAAAAACATGGCGTTTAAGAATGGATCGGATCGATCAATTGGCCACTGGTGAGCGGGTCTTGATCGATTATAAAACCGGTTTGGCAAGTATTCATTGGCAAGCTGAACCTTTGTTAGAACCGCAATTGCCTTTTTATGCTTTATTGAATGCTGAACCTATCGATGCGCTGGTAATCGCTCAAGTCACTGCGAAAGTGCAAAAAATACACGGTTTGGCAGCAAACCCTATCGATTGTGGTCCCTTAGGACAGCTGAAAGCAGTGGACGATTGGCAAGCGCAATGTGCGCGCTGGGCGCTTGAGCTTGATCGATTAGCTCACGATTATATTGCCGGTAAAGCTGATATAGCACCAGTTAAAGGGCCAAGTACGTGTTCAAATTGTGATTTAACGAGTGTGTGTCGGATTAAAGATTCACCCTTAGAGGCTGAAAAAACAAGTATAATTGCCGCTAATAATTAAAAAGTTAACCCTTAATGGTAATTTTATGCGTAGTGTTAGTTTTAATGCCGATAGTATTCAACTCAGTAATAGTGTAGCTAGTTCGCCAGTTGATTTGCGTTATGAAGCGATGCCTGTAGTAGAACCAAAAGCCCCTGCGGTTGCTAGCAAGATCGTGAGTAATGTTTTGGGTGAAATCATTACAGTCAGTTCCATTGTGCCTTCGGGTTTGTTTGCAGCATTATTGGTGGATAAATTATTTACTGAAAATAACGCTGCGAATAATGTGGGCATTCTTTTAGCGCGTATTGTGAGCGAATTAATAGTTTTTAGTGTCACTGTAGAGCCCAAACGGCGTTTAATGCGTGCTTTTAATACCCAGACTTTCAATGATCTGGTTAATGTAACGTTAAAAGATCTTTTAGCAGCAGAAAATGTTAGCTTAGTAAATGTGATCAATACGCTTTCGAGTGTGTTAGCTGGGTTAATCTTTGGTGGCTTAGCTTACGTTAGTGTTCAACAATTAGCCGCGATGCTCGGTTATGCCCATGTACAAGAGGGTGATGATGGTGAAATTGCCCAAGTGTGTTACTTTATCGCCATAGCTTATCTTAGCATTAGCAGTTTTATTGCCAATGCCTTGTCTTTTCCAACCATGCAACGTGCTGCAGTAGGCTTATTGCAGACGGTATTAAGTGAATTTTTGTTAAGCTTTGCACTGCTTGATCGTTATTTTAAAGATCAAGCGCAGTTAGCTCAAGCAAGTCATGACTTGATGCGAAACTTTAAAAACTTAGTGCAAGACTTACGCGCGCCAGTTGGATTACTTAACCAAAGTGTTCATAGTGAGAGTAGTGGCAGTTCTAATTTAAGTTTTAATGGTAATAGCCATCGGGCTCAATTGCCCTCTAATCCGCTCTATAAAAATATTTTGAACGCATTACAAACAATTCATACCCATATTGTTAGTACTGGGTTTGATATAACAATTGCTAATACAGAAGGCAATATAGAAAAGATACTTGTGACACTGAAAACTGTGTCGGATGAAGAATTAATAAAAGCTTTATTGAAGCTATCGAATCAGGCTAGCTCACCGCATCATCCTTGGATATCGAGTGTAGCGGTTAGAAGCATTGGCTTTGCTTTAACAGCATTGTGTATTGCTGGCTTGAGTAATTTTTATAGTATTAGCTTGGTATTGTTTAGCGCAATAGAACCGCGTTATGTAGCTATTGCCTCGGCAGCGATGGTGATGATTTCCATGTCTTTATTAGCGTTTATTCAAGCTTATGCTTATGGTGCTTTGCTAACAGATTTCTTTAAACCTAGCGTGATTAAAATTTATCCTGAAGTTTTAACACCCTGGGAGCGATCGAAATTGCTGCTGGGCAATGGTATGCTGAGCGTTTCGGGTTCATTACCCAATACGTATCAAGCCTTAGTTTTGGCACAGCAAAGCCTATTTTTCGTAGGGTGTGCTTTTTTAGCGTCGTTTAGCCTCGAATTCAAAGCTTCTTATGCTTTTAGTCGTAAAAGAGCAGAAGACACTTTTGTTAAAGAACTCACTAAAGAAGTTCCTTTTGTCACTGAACTTTTTTCATTAGTAAAGCGCATCGATGCCTTGACGATTGCTATGCCGAGTCCCACATGGGAGGTTTGTTGTCCTGCTTTGGGATCCACTGTCACTGTGCCTGAAGGGAATTCAGTTAAGGAGCCATTATTGCATCAGTATCAACAAAACGCAGTTTAATTTAAGGGTTATTGTCATGACTATGGTCTTTAGCGAGCATTAAATACACCGCGGGAACAACAAAAAAAGTAAATAAGGTGCCGATCGAAATACCGGTGGCAATCACTAAGCCTAAATCAAAACGGCTGGCAGCACCTGCTCCTGTGGCAATCAATAAAGGCACGACGCCAAAGACCATCGCCGAGGTGGTCATTAAAATTGGCCTGAAGCGAGTCGCTGCGGCTTGTAAGATGGCATCGCGTTTTTGAATGCCGGATTTTTGCAAATCATTGGCGAATTGGACAATTAAAATACCGTGTTTACTGATTAAACCGATTAAGGTTACCAAACCCACTTCGGTATAAATATTTAAATTCGCTTTCCCGATCCCCATACTCACAAATAACATCGCACCACAAATCGACATCGGTACGCTGACTAACACAATGACTGGATCACGAAAACTGTTAAATAATGCAGATAATGCTAAATAAATAGTGATCATCGAAAAAATAAAAGTGATGATCAAAGCACCATTTTCTTGCATGAATTGTCTGGATTGCGATGCATAATTAATATTGTAGCCATTAGGTAACAAAGGGGTGGCGATTTGTTGTAAGCGGGTTAAGGCAGTACCCATACTAATGCCTGGGACAACAATGGCGGAAATGGTTGCTGAATTCAATTGCTGAAAATGATTGATCGATTCCGGTACGACCGTTGGCTTTAAGGTGATGACGGTTGATAAGGGCACAGAGGCACCTGAACCGGTTGTAATGTAATAATTTAAGATTTGAGCATAATTCAAACGATGAGGGTGATCCATTTGGGGAATGATTTGATAGGATCGTCCGCTAAAATTGAAATAATCAAGGTAATTTTCACTTAAAGCTGCACTCAATGTTGAGCCAATGTCTTGCATCGTTAAGCCTAATAACGCTGCTTTATCGCGGTTAATGGTTAATGTAACTTGTTGTTCATCCATTTTTAAATCAGGATCCATGTAAACGAAAATGCCAGAAGCTTGTGCTTTGGCTAAAATCATTTGTGTTACCGTATTTAATTCTTTGTAAGGTGCCGTTGTCGTAATGACAAATTGAATGGGTAAGCCAGAACCACCACCAGGTAAAGAGGGAAGTTGAAAGGCGGCGACTTTAGCGCCGGCAATTTGATTGATTTTTGTTTGTAATAGGGGTTGTAATTGATTGGTATTAAGTTTGCGTTGATCCCAGGGTTTCAACACCATGCCATTGATGGCGGTATTTAAGCCATTATTTCCATTGATAGAAAACGAATGGTCTAATACATCGGGGAAAGTGTTGAAGACATTAAATACTAAGCGAGAGACATTTTCTGTCTGTGTCAAAGCAGCATTCGGTGACAGGGTAATTTGTGTTGCCAATAAGCCTTGATCTTCTTGCGGTGCTAATTCCGTTTGGGCACTGATAAATAGAAAATAAATACTTACCAAAACAATAGCCGCAAAAGCTGCAGTCACTGGTAAAAAGTTGAAAGATTTGTTTAAGCCGCGTTGGTATTTTTTTTCTAAACGTTTAAAGAAGCGATCGAAACTACCTAAGATAAAATGCTTATCAAACGTCGGATCAGCAGGCCGCAAAAAAGTGGCGCACATCATGGGTGATAGGGTCAATGCGATCAAGGCTGAAATAGTGACGGCTGACGCGAGGGTGAAGGCAAATTCAGTAAATAACGAACCGGTTAAGCCACCCATGAAACCGATGGGTGCATAAACGGCTAAAAGTACAATCGTAATGGCTACAATGGGATTTAATAATTCACGAGCACCTAGGATAGCTGCTTCTAAAGGGGTTTTACCGAGCTCGATGTGACGATAGACATTTTCTCCGACGATGATCGCATCATCGACCACTAACCCAATGGCTAACACCAATGATAATAAAGTCAATAAATTGATCGAATAACCTAACACTAACATACAAAAAAAGGTGCCGATCAAGGATAAAGGGATGGCGACAAAGTTGATGATTAAGGCACGAAAGGACCCTAAAAAGAGAAAGATGACGACCGTTACAATCGCGAAGGCTTCGATCAGTGACATGATGACGTCATTGATAGAGCTATTGACGTAATCCGATGAGTCATAGACCATGCCAGCGGATAATCCATTGGGTAATTGTGCTTGAATGCTCGGCAGGGTTTGTTTTATTTGATTGAGTACGGTTAATAAATTAGCGGAAGGCGTTAATAATATCCCCATATAAACGGCCTTTCGACCATCAAAACTAACGGTATTATTGTAATTTTGCGAACCCAGACTAACTGTCGCAACATCACGCAAATAAATATTGCTCTTATTGACGGTAGCAACGATTAATTTTTTAAATTGCTCGACGGTACGCAGTGACGTGGTGGTGCTTAAGTTAACGATAAACGCATTGCCATCGGTGCGTCCCACAGCAGATAAGACATTGTTGTTTTTCATGGCTTGCGCAACGGTGGCAGGGCTTAAGTTATAAGCTGCCATTTTGGTCGGATTGAGCCACGCGCGCAGGGCAAATTGACTGCCGCCGATCACTTGGGCTTGTTGTACGCCAGGGACTGCTTGCAATCTGGGTTGTACAACGCGGGTTAAATAATCGGTAATGTCATTAGAAGTTAATTGCTTACTGTAGAAACCTATGTACATAGCATCTAGCGTTTGGCCAATGGACACGGTGATGACAGGTTGCTGAGCATTGACCGGTAATTGATTGAGTACTGCATTGACTTGGCTATTGATTTGCGTAATAGCTTGGTCAGGGTCATAATTTAAACGCAAATTAGCGGTGATGGTACTGGTGCTTTGGTTACTGGTTGAGGTTAAATAATCAATACCATCGGCTTGAGCGATCGATGCTTCTAATGGGGTGGTGATAAAAGCGGCAATATCACTGGGGCTTGCCCCGGTGTAATGCGTGGTGATGATGATTTGGGCACTTTCAGTATAAGGGTATTGCAAAATAGGTAAAGAAAAAACGGCTTTTAAACCCAAGGTTAAGACAATCAGGCTGATCACAATCGCCCATACCGGGCGTTTGATGAAAATATCGGTGAAACATAGACTGTTATTAGACATAGTAACCTAAAAAAAGCAGCTAAATGAAAAGGAATCGGGATACGCTGGGTTGTTAAGTGTTGCAGCTAAACGCGCCGTTCATAGGTTAGCCGATTTTTTGCGTTTAAAAGACTAAACACGTGAAAGCCATGAAGCCCAAAAAATAGCCTTACGCAGGATTGGTAGCCGCTGTATCGGTTGAGATAGCACTATTATTAATCGTCACCCTACTATGGTTCTTTAGTTTTACTTGACCTGAGGTTACCACTAAATCACCTGCTTTCAAGCCTTTAACAACCGTTATTTGATCGCCACGTGTTTCACCGGTAGTGATAAACATTTGCGAAGTGGTATACAACTCTTTGTTTGTAACGGGATCTTTTTCAGCGCTACGTGTTAATAAATACACGACAGCGCCATAGGAATTAAAGCTGACTGCTGCTTGTGGCAACGTCAAGTGTTTTTGAGGTAACCCTGTGTTAACGGTGATATTGGCAAACATGCCTGGAATTAAATGGTGATCGGGATTAGCGATGGTTGCTTCGATTTCTGTGTTGAGGCTGCTGGTGTTTAAACTCGAATCGATCGTGGTAATAGTGCCTTTAAAGACTTCTTGAGATAAGGCATCGGAGCTTAAACTCACTGCTTGACCGGTTTTTAATTGTGGTAGTGCCGATTGAGGAACATAAAAATCAGCATACATAGGATCGAGGGTTTGGAGCGATGTCACGGTATTACCAGGACTTAAATATTGACCAGGATTTACTTGGCAGATGCCTAAGCGACCGGCAAAGGGAGCGCGAATCGTCGATTGTGCAATGATGGCGCTTTGTTGATTGACAGCTGCGATAGCACTTTGTAAATTGGCTTCGTCGGTATCGAGTGTGGCTTTGCTGATCGCTTTGATAGCATATTGGGCTTTATCGCGATTATACGTGATTTTATCCAAGTTAGCGGTCGCTTGCAGGGATTTTAATTGAGCGGTTTGGGGATCGATATTCAACTGGACCAACAAATCACCTTTTTTAGCCATCGCGCCTGGGGTGAAATAAATCGTGCGGATCATACCACCGACTTCAGAGGTGACATTAACGCCCAGGATTGCTCGGGTGGTCGCACTGGCTTGGTATTGCGGTTGCCATTCACTGTAGCCCACTGGTGCCGCTGATACGGTCATAATCGGGGATTTAAATGTTTCCAGTTTTTTGTTGATCATATAGGCTTTGAAAGATTTCATGCCAATGACGATAATAAATAGCGTGGCAACGCTGCTTAGCATGACAATCAGCGGTTTTTTCATTTGGGCATTAAAAGGGTTTTTCATGGGTGTTTCCGATGTTTAAATTTCATTAAGGTGTCCATTGTCTAGGTGTCACTAGCCTGTAAAGGTCTGTGCTTATAATTGATTTAACGAGGCATTCGTCCAACTGCCGCCCAGGGATTGAAACAAAGCTGCCGTATCCGAATAACGTGCAGCTTCAGCAACAATTTGATTTAATTTTGCTTGTTGATAGGCTTCATTGGCATTTAATACCGTTAAATAACTTGCCCCACCTAAACGGTATTGTTTTTGAATAATCGCTAAGGTTTCGCGAGTGCTATCAAGCGCTTGTTGTTGAGCTTGTAATAATTGCGCATCGGTTTGTAAGGCTTCTAGGCTATCTGAAACATTTTGAAAAGCCTGTAAGACGATTTGCTGGTAATTACCAACCGCTTCGGTATAAGCAGCGATACTAGCTCGACGGTTCGCGCGCAGTGCGCCACCATTGAAAATCGGTTGTAATAATTGTCCCCCGAAACTCCAAATGCCGGTATTGCCATCAAATAAATTATTGCTGCGATTGCTGGAATTGCCATAACTGCCACTCAACGTGATTTGCGGCAGTAAGTTGGCGGTTGCTATGCCAATATTAGCGGAAGCGATATGCAATTGTGCTTGCGATGATAAGACATCGGGTCGTTGTTCTACTAATTGAGACGGTAGGGTGACAGGGAGTTGGGTGGGTAAAGTGAGGCTTTCCAACGCAACGCCGATATCGGTCATTTCCGAGGGAAAAGCCCCGATATAGACCGCGAGGGAATTAAGCGCTTGATTGAGTGCATTTTGCAAAGGTGGTAATAATGCGCGATTTTGAGCCAGTAAATTGCCTTGATTGAGGGCGGTGGTTTTTGCTGTCGCACCTAACTGAACTTGTTTTTCAATAATGACGAGATTTTCTTGTTCAGCTGTAATTAAGGCATTAACCGTAGCTATTTGCGCTTGATAAGAAGCAACGGAAATAGCGGTTGTAACAATGTTTGCAGTCAAACTTAAATAAGCGGCGGCGAGTTGGTAACGTTCATAATCTACTTGGGCTGCACTGGCTTCATTGGCCCTTAATACACCCCAATAGAGCGTATAGGAGACATTGACGGAGGTATTGTAAAGATTATACAGTTGACTGGGGTTATTGCTGTTTTGCGATGCAGCATTGCTTTGTTCACGCGTAGCGCCACCACCGGCGGTAATCGATGGCGCATAAGCGGTGCCCACTTGCGAGCGATAGGTTTCTTTAGCATTTAATAGGGTGGCTTTGGCGGCAGCTAAGCTAGGGCTATGGGCTAAGCCGCGTTTGATTAAGGCATCTAAAGCAGGGCTGTGATAAAGTGCCCACCATTCAGCGGGAAGCGTTTGTTTTTCATCAAACACTTGGGTTTTACCGGCATTACTCGGATCGTGGGTATCGACCGTGGGCTTCAGTGGTGTGGTGGTATAACGGTTAACCGCAGGCGCGTTGGGCACGTTAAAATCGGGGCCGACACAGGCGGTGAGCATAACGCTGGTTACTGGTAAAAGCCACCATCGGTGAAAAGCAGTAAGTAAAGCAGGCATGAACGCAAAATCCTGTGTAATAATCCGTATAAGCGTTTAGTAAATTATATACGCCTGGCGATTATAGCGTAGATTCGGTCAACGATTGATCGTGACGGTGGTCTTTTGCTAATAATAAATACATGGCTGGTACCACAAAAAAAGTAAAGGCTGTGCCGATTGAAATCCCTGTAGCGATAACTAAGCCTAAATTGTAACGGCTAATAGCACCGGCTCCCGTCGCGATGATCAGTGGCACGACCCCAAATACCATTGCGGATGTCGTCATTAAAATAGGTCTGAAGCGCGTAACTGCTGCTAATACAATAGCTTCTCGCTTACTTTTACCTTCCACTTGGGCGTCATTGGCAAACTGCACCATAAGAATACCGTGTTTACTGATTAAACCAATGAGTGTTACCAAACCCACTTCAGTATAAATATTTAAATTTGCCCCGCCGACGCCTAAGCTGACAAATAACATTGCCCCACAAATCGACATCGGCACACTGATTAAAACAATCACGGGATCGCGGAAACTGTTAAAGAGGGCGGCGAGTGCCAAGTAAATCGTAATTAAAGCAAACAGAAAAGTCAAAATTAATGACGATCCTTCCGTAATAAATTGGCGTGATTGGCCAGCATAATTGAGGCTATAATTGCTAGGTACAAGGACATGAGCGGTTTTTTGCAAAAATTGAAGTGCATCACCCATGCCGATGCCTGGTGCTAAAACACCAGAAAGGGTCGCTGAATTTAATTGTTGGAAATGATTGATTGATTCAGGTGCAACACTGGGTTCTAAATGTACAATCGTCGATAAGGGCACAGAAGCGCCAGAACCCGTTGTAATATAATAATTCAACACTTGTTGATAATTTAAGCGATTTAAACGCCCTACCTGTGGAATCACTTGATACGATCGGCCATCAAAATTAAAGTAATTAACATAATTCTCACTTAAAGCCCCATTTAAGACTGAACTTAAGTTTTGCATAGTGATACCTAACTGTGCGGCTTTGTCGCGATCGACGACGAGTGCTACTTGTTGTTTATCGATTTTTAAATCAGAATCAATATAAGTGAATTTACCAGAAGCTTGGGCTTGATTCAGGAGGTTGGTGGTGAGGCTATTTAATTCACTGAAAGGCGCGGTTGAAGTGATAACAAATTGCACGGGTAAACCTGAACCACCACCCGGTAAAGAAGCAGGTTGAAAAGCCGCAATGGTGGCACCAGCGATTTGGCTTAATTGCACTTGGATTTGCGGTTGAATTTGATTGGTGCTAAGGGATCGATCATCCCACGGTTTTAATACCATCCCATTGACACTACTGTTTAAACCGCCGTTACCATTAAATGTATAAGCATGCAGTAAGACACTGGGAAAGGTTTGAAAGACGTTATAAATTTGTTGGCTTAAGCCTTCGGTTTGTCGGAGTGGGGCATTCGGCGCAGCCGTGCTTTGCGTTAGAATCAAACCTTGATCTTCTTGAGGTGCTAATTCAGATTGCGATGAAATAAATAAAAAGTAAATGCTGATGAAAATGAAGATTGCAAAGACAACGGTAACGGACAAGAAATCCAAAGAATGCTGCAGGGTTTGTTGATATTTTTCACTGAGTTTTGTGAATCCGCGTTCAAAACTCAGTAAGAATGGGTGTTTAGTCACCGAATGATCCATGGGGCGTAAATAGGTAGCACACATCATGGGGGATAACGTGAGTGCAATAATCGCTGAAATGGTGACGGCTGCAGCTAACGTAAAGGCGAATTCAGTAAACAGCGTGCCGGTTAAGCCACCCATAAAGCCAATGGGGGCATAGACCGCGATCAACACGATCGTCATGGCGATAATGGGATTTAATAATTCACGGGCGCCGATGAGTGCAGCATCCAGCGGTGTCTTGCCCAATTCGATATGGCGCTGGACATTTTCGCCCACAATGATCGCATCATCGACCACTAACCCGATCGCGAGTACCAGTGACAATAACGTTAATAAATTAATCGAATAGCCCAGCGCTAACATACAAAAAAACGTCCCAATTAGGGATAAAGGAATCGACACAAAATTGATACTAAGGGCACGAATTGACCCTAAAAAGAAAAAAATCACTACTGTGACGATGGCAAACGCTTCAAATAACGCTTTGACCACATCTTTGATCGAATTGTGCACATAATCTGAAGAGTCATAAACAATCGCGGCGTTTAAGCCTTGCGGTAGTTGGGTTTCAATATCCGGTAAGGTTTGTTTGACGACGTTTAAGACATGCAATAAATTTGCTGAAGGCGTTAATTGAATCGCGATATACACCGCCGGTTTGCCATCAAACGTGGCGCTGGCATCGTAACTTTGGGCACCAAGACGAACATCAGCGATATCGCCTAAGCGAATAATCGCGTTATTAACAGTGGTTATGACTAATTGTTTAAATTGTTCAACATTCGTGACCGTGGTATCTGCCGTTAAATTAACCACAAAAGTATTGCCATCGGTGCGACCCACTGCTGCCACCGAATTATTATTGCTTAAAGCTTGCGAAACGACTTCTGTTGTTAAATTATAAGCGGCTAATTTTGCTGGGTCTAACCAAGCACGCAAAGCATATTGACTGCCACCGATAATTTGTGCTTGCTGGACGCCTGCGATAGCTTGTAATTTGGGTTGAACAACACGTGTTAAATAATCGGTAATTTGATTTGCCGGCAATTGATCGCTGTAAAAACCAATATTCATAGCGGCGGTTGTTTGTCCGATGGCAATACTAATAACCGGTGGTTGAGCATTGGGGGGTAATTGGTTTAAGGTGGCATTGATTTGGGTATTGATTTGGGTGATGGCTTTGTTGGGATCAAAATTTAAGCGTAAATTGGCATTGATCGTACTTGATCCCTGCACACTGCTAGAAGTTAAATAATCAATGCCATCAGCTTGGGCAATAGCATTTTCTAGTGGGGTAGTGATAAAAGCAGCAATATCTTCGGAACTGGCGCCGACATAAACGGTACTGATCGTGATTTGAGCACTTTCGGTATAAGGGTATTGCAAAACAGGCAATGAGCAGACAGCTTTTAAACCAAGCGCTAAAATCACCAAACTGATGACAATCGCCCACACCGGCCGTTTGATAAAGATATCGGTAAAATGCTGCATGGTGGCGCGATCCTTTGCTTTAAGTTTGGGTCCAGATGTTCAGAACAAGGGTTGAAAGGCGCACAGTATAACGCAGAAGTTAAAAATAATTCAGATTTACCTTTTTCCCCAGCCATCCTTTAAAGCAAGCACAGCATTAATCAAATGGTGCTATGGGTTATTATGCCTATAACGCTCACGCAAGTTAAGAGTCATAGTGGTTACTCATGGGCAAAGAAAATGCACAATGGCGCTGCATGGCGTGTAATTGTTGATAAATCCAGTTTCTCCTTAAATGAAACAGTCCCTGTCGGTAGGAAAATTCACGTTAAAAATAACGCCATCGCATCATTGGCAAAACGTTGTCCTAGGGGTGTTAAGCTAAAGCCTTTGGTATCATGGCGTAATAAGCGCTGCGCTATTGGCGTCGTTAAGATAGGCATTAACACAGCGCGGTTTAAAAAACAATGGTGTTCAAACAATTCAAAGGGGATGGTTTGTTTTAAACGCAAGGCATTGAGCATGAATTCAAATGGCAGGTTTTCAGCTTGCAAAATTTCTAAGTGGGTTTTGAAGGTTTTACTGCGATCCAAATAATCTTTGGGTTGTTTGCATTTAGCATAGCGCTGAATCGTTTGCGTTGCCACGTGGCTGATTTTAGAATGGGCACCGGCTCCGATCCCTAAATAATCACCAAAAGACCAATAATTACCGTTATGGGTTGAAGCATAGCCATCCTGACTAAAGGCTGAGATTTCATAATGCTCAAAGCCATGGGCTGCTAATAAAGCCCAGCCGGCTTCTTGCATATCACTTAACAGATCATCTGTTGCTAACACAGGTGGCGTTTTATAAAAGACAGTGTTGGGTTCGATCGTCAATTGATACCATGACAGGTGTTTGGGTTTGAAGCTTAAGGCTAGCTTTAAATCTTCCAAAGCTTCAGGAATGCTTTGCTTCGCTAAGCCATGCATCAAATCGATATTGATATTGTCAAAGCCAGCGTTATAAGCTGACGTGATTGCCCGCTTAGCGGTTGCGCCATCATGAATGCGGCCTAGGTTTTTTAAATGCTGTTCATCAAAGCTTTGTACGCCGATTGATAAACGATTGACGCCAGAGGCTCGAAAACCCCGGAAGCGTGCTTCATCGACCGTGCCGGGATTCACTTCCATAGTGATTTCAATGTCACCTGCAAATGCCATTCGCGCGCGAATGGCGAATAATAGCGTTTCGATACTTTTCGGCGAAAATACACTCGGTGTACCACCACCGATAAAAATACTGATCAAACGCCGACCCCAAACTTCCGGTAATGCTGCTTCAAGATCTTCAATCAAGCGATCAATATAAGCGTGTTCAGGCATTATTTCAGGTTTGGTATGCGAATTAAAATCGCAGTACGGGCATTTTTGAATACACCAGGGAATATGAATGTATAAACTCAAAGGAATCGTTGGGCTGGCGGGTGGTAAGATCATGGGGGGGTTCGTATCAAAAGAAAGTGAGCTATTATCGCGTGATTGCTTGAAAAAAGGGGATCAATTTGCTTAAATGCGCTGATGTGTTAGCAACCTTTTATTGGGTGGCTATTTTGGGCATGAGTGAATTCCTACTGGAAGGCTTGCCTGCAGCGATTGTAGAATATTATGCAGATTTAGCTCGGGGTAGAGAAGATCCCGAAGCCATGTTAACGGAACCCAAATAAATGACTAATGGCTTCAGCCGCATTCAGTGTTGTTTATTAAGCGCTTTAATCAGTCTGGCCGCTGTTGCCAGTTGCTTATATTCACCCGCGTTACCCACGATGGCGCATAGCGTTGGTCGCTCGATGAATGCGTTGCAATTTTTAATCGTTGCCAATTTACTCGGCCACAGTTTAGGGCCATTATTTTATGGCATTGCCGCTAATCGCGTTGGCCGCTTGCCGACCATTAAAATGGGTTTGGGTTTGACAATAGTGGGCTCTTTGCTGTGTGTGGTGGCGAGTTTTTTAGCGAGTTTTTTGTGTTTAGGTTTAGGTTGTGTGATCTTAACCCTGGGTGCTAATGTCGGTTTAACGTTAGTGCTTTGCATGATCAAAGATCATGCCACGCCTGCCAAGCGGCAACAGGTAACGGCATGCGTTTTGTTAAGTTTTGCTATTTTACCGGGCTTAGCGGTATTGTTGGGCAGTTGGTTGTTAACGATTCTGCCATGGTGGTGGTTATTTATGATTTTGAGCGCTTATTGTCTAGGCTTGTTAATGACGATACGGTATTTACCTGAAACAGCGCCCTTAAAAACCATCTCGATGCTCAGTTTTCACATCTTGAAAAATACTTGTTTTTGGTGGGCATGTTTCATGCTTGCGTGTGTGACAGGTTGCTTTTATACTTTTAATGCTCAAATTCCCCACATTGCTTTGAGTGTCTTGCATCTTGATTTATTGCATTTTGGTTGGTATAGCAATATCCCATCACTGGGAATGTTGATCGGTTCGATTATCGCCATGGCGTTAGCGCAGTCGCACGTGCCGCTGCATAATGTCCGCATAGGTTTGGGTATCGCGTTGAGCATGGCGCTTTTAATGGTAGGGTACTGCCTTTACACGATGCCTTCAGCGCTGAGTTTGTTTGTTTTTACCGCTGCGATCAATCTGGGTTTGCAAATTCTATTTCCCGCTGCCGCTAGCCTCGCGCTGGCACACAGTGATAATCATGCCAGTGGCGCCAGTTTTTTAGCGATGATCAACAGTGTGGTAGCCGGGATTTTCGTAAGCTTAGGCAATCTTTGGCCAGCGACGAGTTATTTAAGTTTACCCTTGTGTGATGGGGCTATTTTACTTGTTGCTATTCTTTGTTATTGGCGAATGAAACGGTAAGCGATCGCATCGATTTCGACACGGGCATTTTTTGGCAAAGCTGCAACAGCAATGGTGGTACGTGCAGGGTAAGGGCTTTTGAATTCTTCAGCCATCATGGTATTGAGGGTAGCAAAGTCAGTAAAATCGGTTAAATACACCGTAACTTTGACAATATCATTGAAATTCAAGCTGGCAGCTCGCAAGACATCGTGTAAATTCGCGAAAATTTGTTTTAACTCAGTCTCAAAACTGGCATTTTGAAAGGCATTGGTCGCCGGATCTAAAGCAATTTGGCCGGATAAGTGCAACACATCGCCGGCCCACACCGCTTGTGAATAAGGGCCGATCGCTTGAGGTGCTAAGCGGGTACTAATGATTGCATTGGTCATGAAAGCGAGTCTCTTAACGTAAATGAGGGTTATTTTAATGCACGAAACGATAAATTTCCTTACAATAGTGACAATTCATTAACAGGATTGCAACACTATGTCAGCTATTATGCCCACTTATTTTAGTCAAGTCCCCATTGCTTTTAGCAAAGGTGCCGGTTCGTGGTTATGGGATGAAGCGGGTAATGCTTATTTAGATGGTTTAACGGGGATTGCTGTGTGTGGTTTAGGCCATTGCCCCCCGGCGATTACCGAAGTCATTTGTGCTCAAGCAAGCACGTTAATCCATACCTCTAATACCTATTGGGTCACGCATCAACAACGCTTAGCACAGAAATTGTGTGCAGTTGCAGGCATGGATCAAGTGTATTTTGGCAATTCAGGTGCTGAAGCGAATGAAGCTGCGTTGAAATTGACCCGTAGCTATGCGCGTAAAAAAGGCATTGCGTCTCCATTGATACTTAGCATGGAAGGCTCATTTCATGGCCGCAGTATGGGAACTTTAAGTATTTCTGGCACACCACGAATTCGTGAAGGGTTTGAACCTTATGGTGATAATGCCCGTTATGTGCCCATCAATGATCTTCATGCTTTACAACAAGCGGTCTTAACAGATCAAGCACGCTTAGTAGCGATTATTATCGAACCGGTACAAGGTGATGGCGGAATCATGATTGCCAGTCATGCGTATTTGCAAGCCATTCGTGCTTTGTGTGATAAGTATGATTTATTGATGATTGTGGATGAAATCCAAAGTGGCATAGGTCGCACCGGCCGATGGTTTGCTCATCAATGGGCGGGTATTCAACCCGATATTATGACGCTGGCCAAAGCACTGGCGAATGGTTTACCGATCGGTGCTTGCTTAAGTCATGGCAAAGCCAATGATTTATTTAAGCCTGGCAAACACGGTTGTACCTTTGGTGGTGGACCCTTAGTGTCGGCAGTGGCGTTAGCTGTTATTGAAACTATGGAGCGCGATAACTTGGTGAATCGGGCTGAAGCATTAGGGGTTTATCTGCTTGAGCACTTGCAGGTGCGACTAAGTGCGATTTTAGGCGTGCAAGCCATACGCGCTAAAGGGTTAATGATCGGTATTGTCTTAGACCGAAATGCCTTTGCCATTATGCCGATTGCTTTAAAACATAAGGTATTATTCAATATTGTCGCAAACACCGTGGTGCGGTTATTGCCCGCACTTACCATGAGTTATGCTGATGCCGATGAATTGGTGGAACGTGTCGCCAACTGTATTGAAGAATTTTATCGACTGACGGCTGAATTTTAACAATAAAGTGGCTAAAAAAGTGTAAATTGATGATAATCACCCCGTAAAAATATACAAATTGGTCGTTAATGACGGGGTTAAAATGTTCAGATCCATTGAAAATAACTGAGTGAAGGTTATTTTATCCCATCACCATCAGTTAATTTTAATGCTTCTAAACTTGCCAATGTTTCGCTTGCGGGTAATTTGAAGCGTACGGCTAATCCAGCGACCAGCGCGCAAAACACCAGCATGGCAGCAAATAATTCACCAAAGCTGAAATAGCCTTTACCACCTTCATTGCCTACATACGATAGTAAAGTTAAGCCAGCGATATAAACCCACAGCCAGGTGGATGTTCGCCAATGCATGGCTAAATGGTGAGCGTTTTTAACACGAGCATGATAGATGATTAAGATAATAGCGCCCAGAATAAATACCAAGCTTAATTTTGAAATGATGACCCAGCCACTCCAATAAATTAAAAATGTACAAATCACAAAGGCACTATAAGCCCACAGATGTCCCAAAGGTAAACGCAAAGGCCGTTTCATATCAGGGACTTGATAACGCAAAGCCAGTAAGCAAATCGGCCCGACGCAATAAGTTACTGCTAGTAACGAAGTTAAAAAACTCACCATCGCATTCCAACCAGGCAAAGGGGCAAAAAACAATAAACCCAAGACAAAATTCGTTAAGATAGCCCAGTGAGGATTGCCTTGAGGGGTGATTTTTTGAAAAAATGCGGGAATATAACCGTTTTTACTCATGCCAAATAAAGAGCGGCTAGCGCTGCTGCAATACATAAGGGCTGCGGCGAGTGGGGCAATGATCGCTGCAAAATACAAAAGGGGTAGCAGCCATGCCAGCTGATCTTGGATCAAGATAGACGCCAATGGGCTGTTGGGATTGGCTAAGTGTAAATGACCCCAGCCATCGACAAGATTTTGAGCGGTGAGTGAACTGAAAAATAGGGTTTGCAATAATAAAAAGAGTAATAAACAAATACCGATCGAACCAATAATGGCAAAACTAACCGATTTTTCAGGCTTTTCTGCTTCCCCAGCCAATTCGGCGGCTTGTTTGAAGCCATTGAAAGCGAAGACAATACCGCCGGTGGTAAGCGCACTAAAAACCCCTTGCCAACCATTGGGCATGAAACTGCTGCCGACGGGGTGAATGATTTTTAGAGGGTTAAAATAATTTTTAAAAACGATGAAGATAATGACTAAAGGGATGGCGATTTTCAACACTGTTAAAATACTGTTAGAGCGAATTAACCAGCGTACGGAATAGACATTGATGAAGCTGACTAAAAACATTAAGCCTGCGGCAAATAGATAACCTTTATGGCTTAAGCCGCTATCGGGGCGCAGCAAGCCATCGATGTACAGGCTTACATATTGAATAACCGCTTGAACTTCCGTTGCCATTAATGCCAAATACGATAACCAAATGATCCAGGCAAACATAAAACTCAACACACTGCCGTGGGTGTAATGTGGAATGCGCACGCTGGAACCAGAGACAGGAATCATGCTGCAAATTTCGGCAAACACAAAGGCGATAACTACCGCAAATAAACCACCGATTAGCCAGGCAAGACTGGCAGCGGGGCCGGCAATTTTAGCGGTGTAATAGGCGCTAAATAACCAGCCTGAACCGATGATGGCGCTGATGGACGTCAGTAATAAACTAAAGGTATTAATAGAACGGTGGATGATCGGTTTAGCGTGTGCCATAAGATTAACCAAAAAAAAATGAAAACCTAATATAACAATAAAATCGGGTTGATGCATCCTAAAGTATTAAACGTGACGTGGATGAAGCGTAAGGCAGTTGAGGCATTAGGGCTACCTCATTAAAATGGCAAAGCTGAAAATGGGATAATGCAGTTTTAAGAAGTTGTAAAGCATAAAAATAAGACATTCATACCGTGAGTAAGGCTGAAAGCCTTAGATGTTTATACTGTGAGTAAGGCTGAAAGCCTTATAGGAATCTAGCCTAGGGTTAAGCGATAGCGCAACCCTAGGAAAGTATGAACATCAACAAGCGCTGTAAGCGCGCTAGAAAACCTTTTGTGCGCCTACAGCGTGTGACGATTTTGTAATCTAACCCAGGGCTAATGCCTTTATGACCTTTGGCCAGGATTTCCTGGCATGCTATTTATTTTTTCATGAGTAAGCTTTGGTTGAGGCGCAGGGCAAACGCATCTTAAACCTTTGCCAGTATTAGGTTGAGGTAATTCTTGTCCATCAAGGCTTTACGTTGTTTTCGTCGCAAGCCACCTTTGAACGTGGTTTCATTTTTCAAAAGGGATAAAACAAAGCGGCGTAACAT
>CAISUE010000021.1 GCA_903888615.1 uncultured Gammaproteobacteria bacterium | reverse complement strand
TCCCTTTTGAAAAATGAAACCACGTTCAAAGGTGGCTTGCGACGAAAACAACGTAAAGCCTTGATGGACAAGAATTACCTCAACCTAATACTGGCAAAGGTTTAAGATGCGTTTGCCCTGTAATCTTAATTTCGTAGAGGATAAAAATCACCTCATTATTAACATGAAAGCAGACCGAAGGCCTGAAACAAATTAGCCCAGGGTAGCGCGCTACCCTGGGTATAATGATACCGTTAATTGAGCCCTGAAGGGGCGAAAGACTATTGGTGTTTTTGCGCCCCTTCAGGGCTTACGTAGGTTATGTTTTTTCCTGGGGTGGCGCTATCGCTTAACCCCATAAGATCTTAAAAGCCTTCGGCTTTATGGATCTTTTTTCTTCGCTTAAATCCGTTCTAGAGCTTTTATTTCAAATGCGATTGCCCTGTAAGCTTTAACTTAACTGGTTGTGCATATGAAAGACTTACGCTTATTTCTCCAATCAATCGTAACCAAATAATTCGCGATCAATCAAGTCACACAGGCAATGAATGATTAAGCCATGGCATTCTTGAATGCGGGCAGTGACATCGACGGGAATGCGTAATTCAATATCGCTTTCATGCAATTCATCACTCATGTGGCCGCCGTCTTTGCCGGTTAAGGCAATGACGATCATGGCTTTTTCATGGGCAGCTTCAATCGCTTTTACCACATTCCATGAATTACCACTGGTGCTAATGGCTAATAAGATATCACCTGTTTGCCCCAATGCGCGGATTTGCTTACTGAAAATTTCTTTATAATCGTAATCATTGGCAATCGAGGTAATGGTTGAAGTATCGGTGGTCAGCGCAATTGCTGGCAAGCTCGGCCGTTCGCGTTCGTAGCGATTCAATAATTCAGATGAAAAATGTTGGGCATCGGCAGCAGAGCCTCCATTACCACAGCATAAAATTTTATGGCCGTTTAATAAAGCCTGAGCTAATAATTGTCCTGCATCGACAATGGTGTCGGATAAGCTGTCTAGTGTGGCTTGTTTGGCTTTAATGCTGTGTTGAAAGTGGTGTTGAATTAAATCCGGTGCATTCATGTAAAAACTCTTTTTGTGAGAGAAGTCTATTCTAGCATGGGTGCTACTGGATTTTAGTCTAACTATGGTAAAATGTTGCGTTTAAAGCCTTATATCTCATTTAGACTAGTGGAGTAACTTCATGACCCAGGCAGCACACGTATTTACCCAGTTAAGCCGTGAAGCATTGCTCGCGCAAGCTATTTGTCGCAACGAAGGCGTGATTGCTAGCAATGGCGCATTGCAAGTTACCACCGGGCAGCGGACAGGGCGGTCACCCAAAGATCGTTTTATCGTTAACGATGCGATTACTGAAAAAACAGTCAATTGGGGTATGGTTAATCAAGCAATGAGCCCTGCGTGTTTTGATGCACTTTATGAAAAAGCGATCGCTTATTTGCACACTCACGAACATTATCGCTCAAATGTCCAAGTTGGCGCTGATCCTGCGTACGCCATCGCGGTAGAAATGATAACGGAAACTGCATGGCAGCATTTATTCGGTTTAAATTTATTCATTGAACCAACCGCAGGTTCTATTAATGTAGATCGGCCGCAATGGCAAGTGCTTAATCTGCCGAATTTAACGACCGATCCTGTGTTGGATGGCACCCATTCCGATGCGTGTGTGGTGTTGGATTTTTCCCAGCACATTATTTTATTGTGTGGCATGCGTTATGCCGGCGAAATGAAAAAAGCTTTATTTTCAGTATTGAATTTTTTAATGCCAGAACAGGATGTCTTACCGATGCATTGTGGCGCTAATGTCGGTGAGGCAGGTGATGTGGCGTTATTCTTTGGGTTATCGGGGACGGGTAAAACGACCTTATCGGCTGATCCGGATCGTTATTTATTAGGCGATGATGAACACGGTTGGTCACCGACTGGGGTATTTAATTTTGAAGGTGGTTGTTATGCCAAATGCATCGATTTATCGCAAGAACGTGAACCATTGATTTGGCATGCTATTCAAACAGGGGCGATTATGGAAAATGTCGTTTTAGATGAGACATTGACACCGGATTATCACGATACCCGTTTGACACAAAATACCCGGGCAGCTTATCCACTCACGTTTGTACCGAAAAGAATTGTTGATAATAAAGCGGGCTTACCCAGTGTAGCGATTTTTTTGACTTGCGATCTTTACGGCGTTTTGCCACCGGTGGCAAAACTCAGTAAAGAACAAGCAGCGTATTATTTTTTAAGTGGTTATACAGCGTTAGTGGGTAGCACAGAAATGGGCCAAGGTACAGGCATTAAAACAACGTTTAGCACGTGTTTTGGCGCACCCTTTTTCCCGCGTCCAGCGAGCGTGTATGCGCAATTATTGATGAAAAAAATGCTTGAAACGGGTTGTGATGTGTTTTTAGTCAATACCGGTTGGACAGGCGGCGGTTATGGCAAAGGTGGGGAGCGCTTTAGCATTCCTACTACGCGCGCCATTGTGACCGCTATTATTGAAGGCGCCGCTTCTATCGGTCCTTTTGATACCTTACCGTACTTTAACTTTTTAATACCCCAAAGTTTACCGGGAGTTGATAGTCAATTGTTAGATCCACGTAAAACCTGGCGTGATCCCGTAGCGTATCAACAAAGCACTCAGCAATTGATCGATGAATTTACCCATAATTTTATGAAATTCACGGATGCCGATGCTGAGGTGTTGTTGGCAGGACCGGATTATTTAACCTAAGAGTTCATAGGCGCGTCTCTGAATGTCCGATTGGAGGCGTGCTTACTTGAAATTCGATGGTATTAGCGGTATGCGTGCTGAGTGAATGCGTTACATTTTTCCATATGCCGTCTTTTTTGGCATTTTTTAGCACATAGAATGATCTAGATCATCATGAGTCTTTTTTTTCTGCCGTATTATTGACGGGCTTTTTTATCTATTCAGCACGCACCGCGCGGGAAACCTGCACGTGGTGCATGTTAAGGGGGAGAATCGCGTTTCTCTCCCTTAAAGTTCCCCATCGCTATTAGTTTCTACTAGCAAGCTTCTACGAAAAATGGGCTAAATGTGCTGAATAGATAGGGGCTTTTTTACTAATAATACTCAAGGAAACGATTCAAATGATTAAAAAAATTTCCCTTACTTTAACTATTATGACACTTAGCAGCGGTCAAGCGTTTGCCGATGATTTACGTACTAGCCCATGGTTAGCGCGTATGCGGGCGATTGATGTTGCCCCTTCAGCGAGTAGTTCGACTATTACCGGCCTGGGTGGCCATGTCGATGAAATCAGTAATGACATCGTTCCAGAAGTTGATATTAGTTATTTTTTCACCCAGCAGGTTGCTGCTGAAATTATTTTAGGTACCACTAAAAATGATGTGTCAGCCACAGGGACTTCGATTGGCACTGTTAATTTGGGTAGTGTGCAGTTAATACCCGCCACCGTGACGCTACAATACCATTTTTTGCCTGATAAAATAGTCAATCCTTATGTCGGTGCAGGTGTCAATTACACTTACTTTTATGGTGTGGATAGTGGTTCTACAGCCAGTTCGATCAATTATAGCAACAGTTTCGGTTCGGCTTTTCAAGTGGGTGCTGATATTGCGATCAATAAGCATTGGTTGATCAATGTGGATGTCAAAAAAATCTTTATGCAAACTTGTGCGCACGTCAATGTGGGTGCCGATACCTATACTTCGACAGTCGACATTAATCCCATGGTGTATGGGATTGGTCTTGGTTATCGGTTTTAATGGCAATGAAAGCGATTATCGATATTAAAAAAAACATTGGGATTTGGACACCGTCCTGCAGCAACTGTTCAAGACAGTTGCTGAGCTCAATTCCTTAAGCCCTTCGGGCTATCGTTGTTTCATGGCAAATTACGGTGTGTTTTATCGATAAGATTCACACTAACTGCCGAATCTAGGTTTAAGAAAGATCGGGAAAGTTTTGATTAATCGAAATGCCGCCGGTTTTCACGCAAGCACCGGCTGAACCTGTAGGGCTAGAATCGGTGCAGGTGACAGCAATTTGATTTACGGCATCAGAGGAGAGTAAGATTGGCAAGCACGTATAGGTATTATCTGCAGGATTGCAAGGCAAGGGTGGCAAGGTGGTGAAAGTCGAGGTGATGCCGAGTTGAATGCACCAAGTGCCAGGACTCGCTCCAGGTGTTGAGTTTGTGATACCGTCTTGCAAGTGGGCAATCGCCATGTATTGTACGATCATATTGTATAAAAAATTGGCGCCAACCACCGCTGTTTGATTATTGCTAAAACTGACTGTTTGAAACATCATGCCATAGCCTGAGTTATAAACTGTCGTGTTGGTTGCAGTGTCAAAGGCAGCACCACAGGTGCCACCTGTCGCATGCCACAGATTTTGCAGGTAGAGGCCAGTGACATTTTCTATGCTGCCAGCGGTATTGGTGAGCGTAATATTTGAAACGCTATCTTTGAGGTGATCTTGACTCGTCATAAATTGCAGCAGCTTTTCGGGATGATCCGCTTGTGCTAGCAAAGGATTCAACGCCACTAAACACAGTATTAATTTTTTAAGCATCTTAAATCCTTTTACGTGGTAGAAAAAGTTTGGTTATCGACACCACTGGCGGGTGACGCGATACAATAGCCGGGTATTGTTGCTGTGGGATCATAACAAAAAATGGGAATGTAATTAGCCGTCAATGGCGTACTATACAAACCGTCATAAATGAGGGTTTGTACCGTCCCTGGGGTAGTAACCGTTGCGGCATTCGTAATACCCAATTGAATACACCATTGGCCACTGCTTTGACCAGTGCCAGGTGTTACTCTAGCGGCACTAGAGTCAAGTGCTGCATCTGTTTGAAAACGCGATAGTAGATTGTATAAATAAGTCGAGCCGATGGGTGTTGAGGCGTTATTTATTACGGTGATATTGGTCCACATTATGCCATAACCTGCGGTGGCTGCAGAGGCGTAAGTGCCACCTCTAGGGTCGCAGGTACTAACAGAACTCACATCTTGAATAAATAAACCGGTTAAGGTCGTCGTTGGGCCGGTATTAGTTAAGACAATGCCGGATACATTGGTGTAAGCAAGATCGCTGGCGGTCATAAAGCCGCTATGGGTGGCGCTTAAGGCTTGAGTGGCAGCGGTTAAACTGATGAAAAAAATCAGTGTAGTACTAGTTTTTGGCATATCCTTATCCCATGATGGCGTTACAGTTTTTCGATCAATTCTGGTACGATTTGGTGTAAATCACCCACTAAGCCATAATCAGCACAGTGAAAAATCGCTGCATCAGGATCACAATTGATCGCGACGATGACGTTTGAATCTTTCATGCCAGCTAAGTGTTGGATGGCACCCGAAATCCCAATAGCAATATAGAGTTCAGGCGCGACGATTTTACCTGTTTGCCCCACTTGTTGGTCATTGGGTGCAAAGCCAGCATCGACCGCAGCTCTTGAGGCACCAATGGCAGCATTGAGTTTGGTCGCCAGTGGTGCCAGTAAAGTATCAAAGTTATCAGCACTTTGCAATGCTCGGCCACCGGCGATAATCACCCGCGCTGACGTTAATTCGGGCCGCGTTGAAACAGTTAATTGCTGATTTATAAAGGTGCAAGCGCGTGCTTGGGGATGCTGTGTCAAGACATCGATAGGCGCTGGGGTAGAGGTTAATTCACCGGCGGCGGTAAAAGCACTGGTACGAATCGAAAGTACTTGTTTCGCTTGTAAATTACGCACTGTTTTTAAGGCATTGCCGGCATAGATGGGCTGTACAAAGGTATTGTCATCGATAATCTCGCACACATCGGAAATCATAGCAATCGTTAAAAGGGCGCTGACCCTGGGTAAAATATTTTTACCAAAGGTGGTTGCTGGCGCCAAAAGATAAGTGAAAGGCTGGGCTAGATCGGCCATTAATGCCGCGATATTTTCCGCTAAACCATGGTCATAACAAGCATGGTTATTGATCATGACGTTTGTTACCCCTTGATAAGCTGACGCTTGGGTAGCAGCACGCTCACTGTCAGGCCCTACCAACAATAGTGTAATGTTATTGCTCAATTGTTTGGCAGCCGTCAGGGTGTTTAACGTGGCTGGTTTTAAACCGTGTTGATCGTGTTCCGCTAACAGTAAGAGGGTTTTCATTAAATCACCTTCGCTTCGAAGCGCAGTTTATCGATTAATTCATCAACGCTGTGAACCAAGATCCCTTTGGGACGAATGGGTGGCGGCTTGATACTTAAGGTCGTTAGGCGGGGGGTAAGATCGATGCCCAGTGTTTCTGAGGCAATGATTTCTAGGGGTTTGCTTTTCGCTTTCATAATGTTGGGTAATTTGGCAAACCGGGGGGTATTTAAGCGTAAATCGGTGGTAATGATCCCAGGTAAATCAAACGCTAAGGTTTGCAAGCCGCCATCGATTTCGCGCTCGACCGTGACGCGTTGTTGGTCAATGGTTACTTTTGAAGCAAACGTGGCTTGTGGCCAGTTAAGTAGCGCGGCTAACATTTGACCCGTTTGATTGGCATCATTGTCGATCGCTTGTTTGCCGAGGATAATCAATTGCGGTGCTTCACGCAAGCTGATGCGGTTGAGCAATTGCGCAATAACTAAGGGTTCTAAATCTTGATCCGTTTGGATAAGGATGGCGCGATCTGCTCCTAACGCCAGCCCTTGTCTCAAGGTTTCTTGGGCTTGAATGGGGCCAATAGAGATAACGATGATTTCTGAAGCCAGCCCTTGCTCTTTGAGGCGTAAAGCTTCTTCCAGCGCAATTTCATCAAAGGGATTCATACTCAGTTTGACATTGTGTGTCTCGATGCCGGTTTGATCGGCGTTTACGCGAATTTTAGCGTAGGGGTCGATGACCCGTTTAACCGCTACCAGTATTTTCATGGTTATTCCTTACATATTAGGGTAATTAGGGCCACAGCCACCTTCCGGCACTGTCCAGACAATATTATCCGTGGGGTCTTTAATATCACAGGTTTTGCAATGCACGCAATTGGCGGCATTGATGTGTAAACGTGGTGCCTTATTAAGGTCGTGGATGATTTCATAAACCCCCGCTGGGCAATACCGTTGTTCAGGCGCTGCATAGTCAGGGTAACAAACATCGATAGCGAGGTTGGGGTTACGTAAATGCAAATGCACCGGTTGATTTTCATCGTGACGAATATTCGCTAAATAAACCGAACTGGCACGATCAAAACTTAATACGCCATCCGCTTTAGGGTAATGAATGACGGAAGCTTGATGTGCTTTTAAAGTGCGTGCACGGTCTTCGCGTGGATGTTTTAGCGTCCAAGGCACCCGACCTTGAAAGAGTTTTAATTCAAAGCCTGCGACGAGTGTACCCCAAAAAAGCCCGAGTTTACTGAACCAGGGTCGAAAATTGCGCACTTGGTGCAATTCTTGATAGACAGAGGATTGCTTTAAAGCCGCGGGGTAGGCGTGTAATGGTATCCGGGGATTAGCGTTAAGGCTTAAGGCGTTATTTACTGCTTCGGCAGCCAGCATGGCGGATTTCATGGCATTGTGGCTGCCTTTGATTTTGGGTACATTCAAAAATCCTGCTGCACAGCCAATCAGGGCACCACCGGGAAAAACTAAGGTTGGAATCGATTGGTAGCCACCTTCATTTAAAGCACGTGCTCCATAACTCACACGTTTAGCGTTTAAAAATAAAGGTTTAATGGCAGGGTGGGTTTTAAAACGTTGCATTTCACAAAAGGGATCTAAGTAAGGATTTTGGTAATCTAAACCGGTCACAAAACCAATAGCGACTTGATTTTGCTCTAAATGGTAAATAAATGAACCCCCATAAGTCTGGTTATCCAATGGCCAGCCGGCCGTATGCATGACTTTTCCGGGACGGTGTAAAGCGGGATCAATTTCCCAAATTTCTTTGATGCCGAGTCCATACGTTTGTGGGCAAGCATCTTTACGTAATTGAAAACGCGTGATTAAAGATTCCGTGAGCGAGCCACGGCAACCTTCGGCCAATAACGTGTAGCTGGCATGCAAGGCAATTCCGGGCGTGAAATTACTTTTTTCAGTGCCATTTTTGGCGCGACCCATATCACCGGTAGCAACGCCAATGACTTGATTTTGGTCATTATAGAGTATTTCGGACGCCGCAAAGCCAGGATAAATATCGACGCCTAGTTCGGTTGCTTGTTCGCTTAGCCAACGGCACAGATTAGCCAGGCTGATGATGTAATTGCCAGCATTGTGCAATGGCTTAGGTAACAGCCAAGAAGGGACGCGCCATGCGTTTGTTGCGCTTAAAAATAACCAGTGATCTTCTGTAACGTTGACACGGATTGGTGCGCCACGCGCTTGCCAATCAGGGATCAATTTATCTAGCGCGCTGGTTTCAAATACCGCACCCGATAAGATATGAGCGCCGATGTCAGCGCCTTTGTCAAGAATACACACTGAACGTGTCGGTGCTAATTGTTTTAAGCGAATAGCGGCGCTTAAGCCAGCGGGGCCTGCGCCCACAATCACTACGTCATACACCATTATTTCGCGGGTCATGGTTTTACTCGTTAATGGCCAAAGCTTATTTTAGGCGGCTTCGGGTCAGATTGACACCGTTTTGGCGTAAAAGAATCCGTCATGGGGTAGATCAGCACTTTTTTTGTAATATTATATTCATATTAGATATTTATGAATATAATATACCCTTGATACTTAAGGGGTTGGATTCTCATGTATGCTTCTGAAGTGAGTGCATTCATTACGGCTAGTTTTAACGTTAAACAAGGTCGTTCTATGTGGTTTATTAAGGATTCTTATGAAATACTGCAGGCAAAAAACTATTTGAAAACCTTGGCTCCTCAAGTTAATGTCTTGACGGAAGTAGTCATTTTTTTTCAATTAATTTGTCTGCTCTTGCCTGATGCGACACGCGGCATAGTTGGTAATAGGATAGCGTCACACTTTGATGCAAAGTGTGACGCTAATTTGGTCGAATCACGCGTGTTGATTGATCTTTTAACACAAGTAACACAAGCAGACGCGGTACGCAATAGTACCCAAATCAACCCCAAGCAAGTAAAGCGTTTGCTCGTGTTATCGACGCGAGAAAGTTTGACAGATTGGTTAATCATTAAAGAAGCTCAAGCTCGGTTTAATGCTCGGCAATGGCGCTGGATCAAGGGCAGTCGTTACCCAGAACAAGTGGCGGTCTTTTTGGCGAACTATGTCTTAAGCGAGCCAGAAACTACTTTGAGTCACGCATTGATGGCGATGATAGATGGTAACTCGTATCTCATTGCGGGCGTTGCCACGCTAGGTGAAACCTTAGTGACGCTTGCTCCGAGTGCATTGCTGTTGACATTTCAAGGCATGCCTAATGAGTATGGGCATGTGGCTGAAATGGTTAAGTTGTTGTGGGAAAAACAGTTATGGACAGTGACCAATGAAACCCAGTTAACGACGTTTATTAGCAATGTTGACAATAAACACAATTTGGCTGGCTTAGCAAAAAGTATCGGTTATTTAGCACAAAATCATTTAAGAGGGCATTTATTAACGCAACAAAATTTTACGGAATTACTTAAACCGACACGACGTGTTTTTTAAGTCAATTTTCAGATGCACTCATTAATAAAATTCCACCACCCCTGCGAACCCAAGCACTGTGGGATGAATTACTCACCCTCTTTGATTTGAAAAATCCGAAGGAGATTCGCGCTGATTTTAAGCGCTTATTAAGTGTTGAGCGCAGTCGCCAACGCGTTATAGTTATGGAAGAAGATTCACAGACAATCCATGCTGCTAGTGTGCGCCATAGCGTGGCTTTATCACTACAGCGTTTGCAACAACGTTATTTGTTAGCAGAAGAGCAAATCAGCCACTATGGAGACTTATTCGTTGGTTTTATCGATGCACTCTCCACTGAGCCATTTCAACTATTAAATGGTCAAGAAGTCGGCGATAACGCGTGTATTACGGTAGCCATTCGAAGTATTCAGCGAATCAATCAATTAGCAAAAGATGCCTCGATTCAAGAAGCCAGAACACAATTTTCGTTAAGAAAAATTATCGCGTTAATTTGGTGTGCACTCAGTGATCAAGCGGTTCATCGGGAAAGATCGTTAGCAATCAAAAACGTGTTAGTGCAAAGCTTATTTGATATTCAGCGAACCTATCAAGGTAAAAACAATGAAGATGTGGCAGCGTGTGTCGGAGGCACTATCAATGCGTTAGTCAATGTTTTAAATGGGATTCATCCTGATGTTAATATTATGCTAATTAACCAAGCATTGATCAGTGAGCTGAGTTATCGCTGTGCTCGGAGGGTTTTTTTACAACAGTTTACTGAAGAAATGACAGAGTCTTCTTACTTTAATGGGTTAGTGACAAAAGAATTGCAATACGATGCGAACACATGGATTAATCCACTATTGGCACATTGGTATCAAATGTGTCTTGATCGCGTCCAAATAGAGGTGCGCGAGTCTATTCATTCAAAAATGCACGGGATGGCATTTTTGCCAGAAGATAGTGAGGCGGTTAATAACGAGTTAGAGGTATGGCTCGAAATAAGTTCGGCGGCACTGTGGGATAGCAAACGTTTGTTGATAGAAAGTCAAACGATGTATTGGCATCGTGAATTGTCAATACCTCTTGTTCCCATAAACGCGGGGTTGTTGGATCAGGCGGACGATTTTAGTCGTTTATTGGCAATCATTCGTCAAGCTATCTGTGTTGAATCGACTTTTCAACGTAGCCATACGCATATTAAGCCAGGGGTCTTTACCAAGACATTAGAGGTTCATGGGTTATTTAAAGCAGCGCCTGCTAATATCGAAAAAATTGCGTTATTTTGTGCTTTATTGGCAGAAAAAAACCCGTTAGCTAGCATTGCTTGGCTTGCTAAAGCAGAAAATGCGCTTGAATTAACAAAGGGTGTGTTTTCACGTGCTGTTAAACAAGCATTGGAGCGTGAAGCTTCTTTGTCAAAGGCTCCTTTTGGTTGCTCGAACGTGGAGCATTTATTAGCGTGTGTGGCATCTTTCGCTTCAACAGAAATATCCAGCGTTAGTGATAGCTTAACTTACCGTATCCATTAGGCATTAAGGCCCTGATTGGTATAAGCTTGCCACAAATTTTCCATCAATTGAGCGACTGTGACAGGTCCTACGCCACCGGGAACAGGGGTGATATAAGCGGCGATACTTTTAGCGCTAGCAAAGTCAAATTCCCCTTTGAGTTTACCGTCGGGTTGGCGGTGAACGCCAACATCAATAGCGATGCAGCCAGGCTTTAGCCAAGCGGTTTGAATAAAATGGGTGATGCCGGTGGCAGAGATAACCATGTCGGCTTGAGCCACCAAGGTGCTTAAATCGCGAGTTCGCGAATGACAGACAGTTACCGTCGCACCCAAATCCAATAGTAATAACGCTAAGGGGCGACCGACCAACGTTGAGTTATTGATAATCACAGCATGTAAACCCACTGACGCTAAGTGGTAATAGTCTAATAAACGTAAGATACCTTTGGGTGTGCAAGGCAATAATTGGCTGCGATGCTGAACTAAATAACCAAGATTGGTTGGATGTAAGCCATCCACATCTTTTTGGGGGTGGATTTCAGCTAAATGGTGTTCGGCACAAAGAGAAGGTGGCAGGGGTAATTGTAATAAAATACCATGAATGGTTGGGTCAAGATTGAGTTGTTGAATAGTATGGCTTAATTCGGTTTGGCTAACGGTAGCGCTCAGTTGCCAATGACTGACGTGAAAACCCAATTTCTGCCCGGTTACTAATTTGTGGCGGACATAAGTGCTACTGGCAGGGTCAATACCCACTTGAATAATAGCTAACTGGGGCATAGGTAGCGCTGGGTCAAGCTGGTGTATTTTTTTTTGTAAATCAGCTAGGATCGCGTTTGCGCAAGCTTTTCCGTCAAGAAGTGTACCGCTCATGTGTATGGTTTAGCCTTAAGGTTTACGTTATTGCTAGCTCTTTAGCAGGCTTTTTAATGGGTGGTTTTTTTAGCGCTTGGTCGTGCATTCGATGGGCTAATTCTTCAAAACGTCGTTTTAAGGTAGGGCTTGCCCTGAAACTGACAACGGTACGTGCTGAAACCAAGGCTTTAGCACCTGTTTTAGGGTTACGAGCCAAACGTTCTTTTTTCTTGAGCAAGGTAAAATTACCAAAACCGGATAATTTGACTTCTTCACCTTGCTCAAGCGTCGCGGCAATGATTTCAAAAAAATCTTCAACTAAACTGCGTGCTAAATGGTTTTCGATCGCAATGGTAGTTTCAACAGTGGTGATTAAGTCAGCTTTCGTTAATGTTTGCATAAAGTTATCGCTTGACGTCGGCATTGACTCACAATGAGCAAATGGCAACGAGATGGTTCATGAAGTAGTCCATTTTACCTGATTCTTAAGTAATGTTGCATATTTACTATCTGTTTTTTTATTAAAAAATACAGATAGTGATGGGTGCTAAAACTAAAATATTAACCAATGTCAATATCTAATGCTTCTAAGGTATGGGGGAAGTGTGGGGCAATGGCGCTAGCGATCGCTCTTGCTAAGGTATCATGTTCTTTTTGGGTGCCGTTGCCGAGGCGTTGTTTTAAATAAAACATCACGTCGCGTAGGGTAGCGGTCACGTATAAATGGCTGGCGGTTAAGCCTTCGGGTAATAAAGACCGCGCTACTTCCTTGGCGATGCCGGCGGCTAAGGCGGCTTCATAATGGTGCAATGCAGTATCCCAAACAATTTTTTGGGCCGATTGCCACGCTTCATTAATCGCTTGATCGTCGGTCGTGACACTGTTTTGGCGATTTTTTAAATCTTGCAAGCGACATTCTTGCGGAATCGGTTCTTTGGGCATTACCGCATAACGGCCACTGTATTCTTGAAAATTTAAACTTCGGTGCCGCAGCAATTGACGGCTGATTGCACGAGTGGTGGTGATTTCCAAAGAGACCGTGACCATTTGAAAAGGGCTGTAATGACCTTCGCGTAATAAATAACGCAATAATTTCGGTGCGGACTCAAGATTGTATTGATTTTTAGGTGCTGACACGCGAGCCATATAGACTACGAGTTCTTCAGCATTCATGTTGGCTAAATCTTCGGCAATGGGTTTGGTGATGGCAATTAAGCGCGCACTGTGCATGGGGCTATCCTATGGCTAAGGTGATGGCGCTATTTTAACAGAAAAAATGACGCTGACGGTATGGGTTTAATTACGGTTGATCAAGGTGGCAGGCATTCGGCTAAAGAGTGTTGAAATTGTGTTAAATTATGCGCAATGCCACGTTCATTATAAAGCGCTGAGCCGATAATCAAATCTTGAGCTCCTGCGTGAGCGATAGCTTTGATCAATTCAAGCTTAAGTCCGCCATCAACAGCGATGCGAATAGGGGCTTGATGGCGCTGTAAATACCTTTTTAAACAGGCGATTTTATCGAGTAAGTGGGGGATAAAGGTTTGGCCACCAAAGCCTGGGTTGACTGTCATGAGTAAAATAAAATCCACTTTGTCCAGGACATACGTTAAGTGGTCAAAGCCGGTGCTTGGATTCAGCGCTAAACCTGCCAAGCAACCTGAATCACGAATCAAGCTAAGGCTGCGATCGATGTGTAAACTGGCTTCAGGGTGAAAACTGATGCGTGTCGCACCTACTGCTGCGAAGGATTGAATTAACGCATCGACTGGCGTTGTCATTAAATGGATATCCAATGGACACGTAATGCCATAGTCCCGTAATGCGGTACAAATCCACGGACCAAAGGTGAGGTTGGGCACATAATGATGGTCCATGACATCGATGTGCAAGCCATGGGCGCCAGCAGTCACGGCACTTAACGCTTCTTCACCGAGACGCGCTAAATCACAATTGAGTAACGAGGGGTAAATAGCATGGGGCATAAAGAATCGTAAGGATTAATAGATAGATTTGTGAAGATTATACGCTTTAAAGGTAATATAATGCTGGCAGCACTAAATACTCAATTAAAGGGAAAATATGCTTGAACTTTTAACGGTGGATTATGCGAGTCCTGAAGCAGGTTTGCAATTAGCCGAATCATTGCGTCACACGGGTTTTGCAGTGATTAAAAATCACCCTATTGCCGCGACGTTGGTGGATCATGTGTATAGTGAATGGCAACAGTTTTTTGCAGCAGACACTAAAATAAACTATTTATACGACAAAGCCATTCAAGAAGGGTATTTTCCTTTTGCGTCTGAAAATGCCAAATATACCCACGTTAAAGATTTAAAAGAATTTTACCATTTTTATCCCTGGGGTCGTTTACCACAAGGGATGTCTGGGCAAACGTCTGAATTGTTTGTCGCCATGAATGCTCTGGCGGCCCACGTGCTGGATTGGATTCAAGCCCATACGCCGACGGAAATCACTCAGGCGTTTCCCATGTCGCTGAGTGAAATGATTAACGCTTCGAAACGGACTTTGATGCGTTTTATTCATTACCCTGCGTTAAGCGGTTTTGAGGCGGCCGATTCAGTGCGGGCAGCGCCTCACGAAGATATTGGCTTACTGACTTTATTGCCAGCTGCGACCACTAAAGGTTTACAAGTCTTAGATGCCCGTGGTCAGTGGCATGAAGTGCCGTGTGATTATGGAACGATTATCGTCAATGTTGGCGATACCCTGTCTGCGATTACGCAAGGTTATTATCAAGCCACCACCCATCAAGTGACCAATCCGCTCGGTGAATTGGCTAAAAAACCTCGGCTATCGATGCCGTTATTTTTGCATCCACGTGATGAAGTCATCTTGCCGGATGGTCGAACGGCTGGGCAATACTTACTGCAGCGTTTAACTGAAATTGGAGTGGCTTAAATGAATGGGATCAGCTTGAAACAGCAGTTATTTATGAGCGTGTTTGGCGTATACTTAATAAGTGTGGCGCCGCTGACTTGGGCTTTAACGGTCAGTGCTGACAATTCAACGCTTACTATGCAGCACCCTGGTGTGGGTGATCCTGATTCGGCGCTCGATGTGCTCGATAATGGCACTACAATGGAAAGTGGTGATAATCATTTTAACGAAGATGTCGATCTATCGACCGATACTGACGCTGATATCGACGATGATATCTCTATTGATGGCGGTCAAAGTCAGATATCCGCTGATATTGATAAAGATTGACCGTGTGCTTAAAATCATTGTGAATTTGCTGATAAAATGAAAGTGCTGCGCGTTTGTTACAAGCCATTGATAATATTGCCAAGCGTAAACGTGTTCAACATGGCTTGGGCAAACAAGAATGCTTTCTTAGAGTAAGCAAGCCAGGGGAGGTTATCTATCCTGGCAATTAAGGAATAAAAGAATAAGTGGTCATATTAACGCACTCATCAAAGCAATCCAGCGTCAATCGTTTACTGGGTTTGGTAACTCTGAGCCTCTTAACGCATCATTTAGCAGCTGGTTGGTCACAGTGTATTAACCGTGACTCTCGGTTGGTTTATCAAGTGATCAACGAAACTCTCGTTATCGCACAATGCTGTTTTTCCTATGATTAACTTTACGCACAAAACACTCATTGCGTTCATCGTGTCGTTGGCGATGTTCATGGAAGCGATCGATAGCACCATTATCAATACCGCTATCCCTGCGATGGCGTTAAGCTTGCATGTTGCCCCGCTGGATTTAAAAATCGCCCTGATCAGTTATTTACTGAGTTTGGCGATTTTCATTCCTATCAGTGGTTGGTGTGCCGATAAATGGGGTATTAAGCGTGTTTTTATCACTGCGCTGCTATTGTTTGTTTTAAGTTCTGCGGTGTGTGGCTTAGCGTCAAGCTTGCTAGGATTAGTTTTAGCCCGTATTGCCCAAGGTTTCGCTGGAGCTTTGATGGTGCCGGTGGGTCGTTTAATTATTTTACGTAGTTATGCTCGCCATGAATTCATTTTAGCGATGAATAAAATCGTGATGGTGATGGCTTTAGGGTTAATGTTGGGGCCGGTTCTAGGTGGTGTTATTACCCATTATTGGTCGTGGCAGTGGATTTTTTGGGTGAATATTCCCGTTGGTTTATTAGCAATGGCGTTAACATGGCGTTTTTTACCCAGTGAAGCGCCAACGACGGTGCCACCTTTGGATCTAGTCGGCTTTTTATCCTTTGGTAGTGCGCTAGCTTGCTTAACGTTTGGGTTATCTGCTTTGAGTGAAACCTTCATTGCTTTGTGGCTGGCATTGACGTTGATGTTCATGGCGGGCATGTTGTTATTTTATTATGTAAAGCATTCGCAACACGTCACGCATCCTGTGGTCAATACGCGCCTGTTTAAACACCGAACGTTTATGATTTCAATCGGTAGCAATTTACTCGTTCGTATAGGTTTTGGTGGAATCCCTTTTTTATTGCCATTGATGCTGCAATTAAGTTTAGGTTATTCAGCTGAAGCATCGGGTTTACTATTAATGCCAATGGCCGGTGGCGTAATTGTCGCTAAATGGATCAGTTGGCGGCTGTTACGCAACTTGGGTTATAAAAAATATTTGCTGTTAAACACGTTGCTGGCATGTGTGGGGCTAGGGTCCTTTTCATGGATTAACACCCATTCTTCGGTATGGTTTATTGGTACGTTAACGTTTATTTTTGGCACCCTACTTTCTTTACAATACAGCAGTATGAATTCACTGGCTTATACGGAAATTCTGCCGGAAGAAATGAGTGCAGCTTCCAGTCTTATGAGTACCGTTCAGCAATTAGCGATGAGTTTTGGGGTCGCAGTCTGTGCTTTATTGGTGCATTTTTTGACAAAAGGCTCGAGTGTTTCGATTCGTTTGGCAGCGTTTCAGGATACGTGTTGGGCATTGAGTTTGATTAGCTTGTGCGCTAGCGTTATTTTTTTGAAGTTAAAACCCAATGATGGGATACAAATGTTGAAACCGCTGTAACGTCGCTTAGCGACGATTTCTTTCAATTGACCCTTACTTAAGGTATTATCCCTAAAATAACCATAAATTTTAATGCAGTGCGTTATATCGCATTCAATCCGTCCGCAGAGGCCTTATGTCTACCCTATCTATTAGTGATATTTATAACCAAACGTTTTTTACCTTAGTCGATCAAGCGCATCAAGTGCATAAAGCTAATTTTGGTACTGATATTGAATTGTGCAAATTAATCAGTGTCAAAACCGGTGGTTGTCCCGAAGATTGTGGTTATTGTTCTCAAAGCAATAAATACGAAACCGAAATCAAATTCAATGCGCTTTTACCCATTGAAGAAGTCGAGCGGCAAGCGATTTTAGCCAAAGAATACGGTGTCAAACGCATTTGTATGGGGGCCGCTTACAAAAGTCCTAACAGCAGTGCTTTAGCGAAAGCCTGTGAATATATTAAAGTCGTTAAGAAGCACGGTTTAGAAACCTGCGCGACCTTGGGCAGTTTATCCTTAGATCAAGCGCAACAATTAAAAGAAGCAGGTTTAGATTATTACAACCATAATATCGATACGTCGCCAGAGTATTATCCACAAGTAGTGACAACGCGGACGTTTCAAGATCGCATCGATACGCTGGATCATGTCGGTCAAGCAGGCATGAAAGTGTGTTGTGGTGGCATTATCGGTATGGGCGAAAGCGTTGACGATCGGATCAGTTTTATTCGTGCTTTAACCCAGTTGCCTTATACGCCAGATTCGATCCCTATCAATACCCAAGTGAAGATTGAAGGCACACCTTTAGCCAATACTGAAAAACTCGATAAACTCGAATTAGTTCGCACCATTGCCACTGTGCGTATTTTATTTCCCAAAACCCGCGTGCGCTTATCGGCAGGGCGTTCGGAATTATCTGAACTTGAACAATCGATGTGTTTTATGGCTGGAGCCAATTCTATTTTTTATGGTGAACAATTACTCACTACGCCGAACAATGATCAACATGAAGATCTGTTATTACTTAAAAAGTTAGGGATCAATACCCATGTCAGTGTGGCATGATTTTATTGATCAGCGCTTAAATGCGATCGCGCTATGGCGCGAATTTCGCGCGAAAAGCAGCGGTGCAATCAAAACGTTAAACACCCAAGATGGCTGTTATCAACACTGGTTGAGTAATGATTACTTAGGCTTGAGCACACAGCCTGAATTACAAATCGCCGCCAGTAGGGCGAGTCAAATCTATGGCTTTGGCAGTACTGGCGCGCCATCGTTAAGCGGCTACAGTGTGCCGCAAGAACAATTGGCGGCAGCATTAGCTGCGTGGTTAGGTTTTGAACAAGGCTTATTATTCAGCAGTGGCTATCAATTAAATGTCGGTTTGTTCAGTCAATTAGTGGATAGCAATACCACAGTGTGGTTAGATAAAACGATTCACGCTTCGCATATCGATGGGGTGTTACTGGCAAAAGCCAAGTTTGTGACTTTTAATGCCGCAACACTGGATGATGTTTTTTTAAAAATTTGCGAACAAAGCACCCGCCGGCACATTGTTTTAAGTGAAGGCACCTTTAGCATGGATGGTACTTGCAGTTATCTTACAAAATTGATCCAATTTAAAAAAGCGCAGCCAGACAATGTGTTATTGATTATCGATGATGCTCACGGTATTGGCGCACTAGGCGCGCAAGGTTTAGGCACGTTAGAACAAGTTGGCATCGATTATTCGGCCGTTGATTTATTGATTGGCACTTTGGGTAAAGCCTTTGGTACCCACGGTGGTTTTGTGGTAGGTTCAAAACGATTAATCACTTATCTGCAACAGAGTGTCCGGAGTTTTTTATTTAGCACCTGTTTGCCTTCTTCGATTGCAGCTGCTAGTTTAGCCAGTTTAGCGATCATTCAAAGCCCGATAGGCCAAGCGTTGCGTCAAAAACTGCTTGATAATATCAACGCCTTTCAACATTTCAGTAACGTGTATCAGTTACCTATTTATCACCCCTTGACGAATCAATCAGCGATTCAATTATTAGTGTTTGCAGATGAGCAACAAGTGATCGCTTTGTTTAACTATTTAAAGCACAAGCATATTTTGGTGGGGCGGATTTTATACCCGACGGTACCGAAAATGACACCGCGAATTCGTTTGTCACTGAATGCGACGCATCATGTTGATGATATCGAGGTCTTGTGCCAACACATCCACCAGTGGCTGCATCATGACGTTTAATTACACCTTGATCGGTGGGTTTGCCTTTAATACCCAAGCGCTGGCATGGTTTCAACCATTTAATGTCGCATCCCAAGCCTTTGATATCAATAATTTATTGTCTGCACCCTTTGATTTAGATGATTTAGCGCAAGCGATTATTTTAAAGCTTGCGCCTCATCAACAGACTACTTTGATTGCTTATTCGACCGGCGGGTTGGTAGCGATGAAAATCGCTTTGTTACGGCCGGATTTAATAACGCAACTCATCTTTATCAATAGCACCCCGAAATTTATCGAAACAGACGCGTGGCGGGGTATAAAATACAAAGATGCCCAACGATTATCTCTTAAAGTGGCAACATTAGCGTTAAATGCCTTTATGCGCCATTTCACACGCGTAGCAGCTTTGCCTCATGCTGTGAATGCGGTTGATTATTCGCGTTGGTGGAGTGAGACTTCTCAAGAAAATTTAACCGCTTTGATGACGATTCTTATCGAGACGGATTTACGTGCTGAATTAAAAAAAATAACTGCACCGATGGTGTTTATCCATAGTGCGTTGGATAGTTTAGTGCTTGAAAATCCCTTGCCTTATCCACAAAGGTACTTGCAAGATTCAACACACATAGCGTTAAATCAATCAGAGTTAGCAACTTTGGTAAGTAGTATTTTATGGCCTTAAATTTCGTACAACACAATTTTAACCAAGCAGCGGATACGTATTTAGATCATGCGCTGCTACAAAAGCATTGTGCGCAAAAACTATTGACTTCGATCGCTGCTTATCATCGATCTGGCTGGTTGTTAGATTTAGGCAGTGGACCTGGCACATTACAGCACCAAAAAAGTGCACTGCATCAAGCGACGGTTTGTTACGATATCAGCTTGCCGATGTTAGTTAAAGCAAAGCAGCAGGGAGCAAATGTCACAGTGAATGGCGATGCGAAGCGCTTGCCCTTTGCCGCTCAGAGCGTGCAAACAGTTATCTCGAATTTAATGCTGCAATGGCCGGATGATAAAGCTGCTATTTTTGCCGAAATTGACCGCGTTTTAGTGCCCGAGGGCCATGTCATTTTTACGACCTTCCTTGCGCCCAGTTTATGGCAATTGCAAACGGCATGGGCTAGCATCGATAACGCGTCGCATACCTTGACTTTTTTAGCGCTGATGGATTATCAAGCGCTGTGTCAAAATGCCGGCTTGACCGTGCTTCACTTAGAACAGTGGCAGCATGATAGACGCTTTACGGATATGAACGCTTTATTCCGTCACTTTAAAGCCACTGGCACTGCACTGCCAAAAGCGGCTCACCGTCAAGGTTTGGGTGGTAAAAAAGCGCTTGAAACGCTCGCCTTAGCGTATCCTGGTGCGATGACAGAGTCTGACTTGATCCTTAGTTATTATCCCTTGTTAGTGATTGCTAAAAAAAGTCGTCTTTATGACTAAAATCTTTTGCATCGTTGGAACCGACACTGAAATGGGTAAAACGTATGCCAGCTGCCAATTACTGCGTTATTTAAGTCGGCAAGGTTTAAACGTTACTGCGTTAAAGCCCATCGCCAGTGGCTTGAGTGACAGCCCCCAAGGTTTGATCAATGACGATGTGTTTAAGCTTGCCGAAGCCAGCTCTGAAACATTAACGTTTGAACAACGCAATGCCTTTGCTTTTAAAGAACCGATTGCACCGCATATCGCCGCCAACCGTGAGGGTATTGACTTGACGGTGCAACGCGTACATTGTGCGACGCAAGCTACGATAAAATCGTGTCGCGCCGACGTAGTCTTGATTGAAGGCGTCGGTGGTATCATGACGCCTTTGAATGAAACCGAAACTTATGTCGATTTATTGGCGGTATGGCAGTATCCGATCGTGTTAATCGTAGGCATGAAGTTGGGTTGTTTAAACCATGCCATGCTCACGGTTAACGCTTTAGCTAAGCTTAATCTAGTAGGTTGGATTGCCAATTGTCTTGAGCCAACTATGATGGCGTATCAAGATAATTTAGCGTATTTGACAGCCAACTTACCGGTGCCGCTGTTGAGTGTCATTCCTTATCAAGGTACGCTGCAAGTGACAAATGCGTTTAACAGAGTTTTTTTATGAGTCTTATTCATACCTGGTTGCCGGCCGCTGCCCCTGATGTTAAGGAGCCATTAAAAATTATCGGTGCCACAGGTTCACATTTAATCCGTGAAGATGGCCAGTACCTTTATGATGCTATTGCCAGTTGGTGGTGTAAAGCTTTGGGGCATCGGCATCCTTTGGTGCAAAATAGCCTTAAAGATCAGTTGCTGGATTTTGAACACCATATTCCCGCTAATACTTATAACGATAGCATTGAAGAACTCTCCACGCGCTTAGTGGCTATTTTTTCGGAAATGGATAAAGTGATGTATGCCTCCGATGGTAGCAGCGCCATGGAAATTGCTTTAAAGTTAAGCTATGAAACACGCGTGTTATTAAAGCAACCCGAACGAAAACACTTTATCAGTTTAAAAGGCAATTATCATGGCGAAACGCTCTTTACACTCTCTGTGTGTGGGATCGATGCTTATAAAGCAGCGTATGAACATTTATTGCCGAAAAATTATTTTATTGATGATATCGTGTATGTGGATTCACGCACGGATCCAAAGTGGCACGATTGTCAGTTTGATCACGCCAAATTCGATGCGTTTTTTAAACAATTGGCGCCTTGTGTCACAGCCTTGGTGCTAGAACCCATTGTGCAAGGCGCGGGTAATTTAAAAATCATTAGCCGTGATTTTTTGATCCAATTAATCGCTTGCGCTAAAAAATACGCTTTGCATATTATTTGCGATGAAATCATGGTCGGTTTGGGTCGTTTGGGTTGTCATAGTGTGAGCAAAGAAATTCTCCATATTGAACCGGATATCGTGTGTTTTTCAAAAAATTTAACCGCTGGCAGTATTCCAATGAGTGCAGTGGTGATTCATCGCTCGATCACTGAAATCTTTAGGTTTTATCAACAGGCATTTCCCCATTCGCATACCCACAGTTGTAATGCCCTGGGCGCTAAAGTGGCGGTGAATTATTTGCACTATTTAGCGACTTCCTCTTTACTGGCCGACGTTAATGCCTGCGAAAGCTTAATTTTAAATTTAATGCAACGCTTGCAAGAAGCTTTTCCGTTCTTTACCAAACCACGGGCAATCGGTGCGATCGGGGCAGGTGATTTGTTGCTAGAGCAAGACGGGATTAAAAAAATATTTGCCATTGGTATCAAAGAAGGCATTTATTTACGACCGATTGGCGCTACACTGTACATTTTACCGCCACTGTATAACATCCGTGCTGATTTAATAGAAATAGAAGCTAAATTATTTTCTGTGTTAACGGTAGTAGCAAAGGCTTAAGTAGTATGAAGTAAACCACAGTTTTACGTTATTACAAAATAAGAATAAATAAATAAACGGTAAAAAATATGTTTTATAATCCAATAGCAAATGATGATCCTGAAAGTGCGGCTTTAACACCCTTATTACCTAGCATGACACGCTCAACAGTTAGTAAATCTTATTTCAGCATAGAAACTAAAATCATTATCATCAAAGCCATTTTCACGGTTTCTTTACTGGAATGTTTTGCGTTATTGTTTTATCAACAAGAGCATACTCAAAAAGGTTTGATGGCATTTCCTTTGCAAATGGCAGCCCCCAAAGCTTCTGGATTAGCTTGGGTATTAGCGCTGCTGGATTTATCGGTGGCTATTACTGCGACGAATGTTGATAATGCCGATGAATTGTTTAAACCGAATAATGCCAATAAAACCCTGATGTTTATTGTCCAAGCTTTCTCATGGGCTACTTATTTAATCAATTCAATACCTGCCGGCATTCCACTTTTTCAATTATTAAAGCAAGAAAAACTCCTGACTCAGCAAATTATAACGCCTTTGATAGGGCTTGGCTTTTCTATTCCAGGCGCTGTTTTTTATGCCTTGTATAGTGCTAAAAATCTCTTGACTACGTTTGAGGCTATGCACACGTGGTGGGAAGATCCTGGGAAGCCATTTCGGCGCATGTTAGATCCACGGCTTTTTATATTGCATTATATGGAAGCTTTGTTGCGTTTTATCGCTGTTATCGGTTCGCGTACTGCAACAGCGATTTTTATTGTGCGATTGGTAATTCCTTTGTTATCAAGTCCTTATTGTCGTGCTGATAACAATTTAGATGAGATTATACTTGGGTTAATGGTTTTGATCGGTATTTCGACCGTTATTAATGTCAGCATGACCCGAGTCATTACCAATTTAACCAAATTAATTGACCCGCAATTTGATGCTGTTACGCCAGAAGCCTATCGTGAAGCAGAAAAGACAGCGCATCACTCAGTCGGTGCGAAAATGGAAATGTTTATTACCCATTTATCGAGTGCGATTACAGCGAGTGGTTTTGGTTTATATGCCGCGTATGGTGTCAGTAATAAAGAATGGGAAGTCAGTGCTGCTACCATGAGTACAGCGATAGTGGTAGGCAGTTTGATGTTGGCTAAAAGTCTTTATGTTAAGCATGCAGCGACGGTTTATACCCATGCGATTAAAAACCAAAAAGAATTAGCTAAGACTTTGCCACTATTAGAAAAAGACCCTCAAGAACTGTTTTCTCAATTGACGAAAACATTTGAAAGTGATGTGGTAAAAAAATTGATTGCAGTGTTTAATTTTTGTTCTTGTAGTGCTAAAGCTTTAAGTTTTTATTCTTTTTTAGTAGGGCTAAATGCGGCAGTTGAACCACTCGGTCATGGCTTTGACCCGCAAGAATTGCTGGCGTTGTGTTTGATTTTAGCGCCGGAAAGTTTTAAAAATTCGTTTATTCTCAATCAACGTTTGATGAAAGAAGCGATCACCGGTTATTTAGCCAAATACGCTATGGTATCAGCCGAACAACAGTATACTTGGATGCTAGCCAAAATTTTTTACGTGTATTTTAAAAGCCCAAGCACGTTTGAGTTACCGTTAATTGAACGTATTTTAGCGCAGCGCCGACAAATTACCGAATCAACTCATTGCTCTGCGCCAGTGCCTGGTATTGGTACTGGATCATCTCCACAAAATAGTAATTATTTTAGTGTCAGTAGGAACGATTCTATGGAAAGTGCTGAAAGTACCTCATTTAAGTCGTGTCTGTCATCACCAGCAAAACGATAATATTAACCAGGACAGTGGTGTTTGCTTGGGTACGACGTCAATAAATAAATAACCCAGGGCGAATGCCCTAAGCTAATCTTTATGGCCTTGGGCCAGGGGTTTCTTGCATTCTATTTATTTTTTTAATGAGGTGGCCCAGAGATTAGGCAGTATCGCGAAGGCACTTTTTAGATAGGGAAGATAATAGAGTAGACTCGCGACGGAGGAAAGGAATCCAGTTGGGCCTACTGGGTGATGAGTTATGATTTTTCTTGCCAAGGAAGCACGGGTTACAGGTGCAGTTTCCCCCATCAATGTGGCGACCTTGTTGATGGCTTCATTTAAAGCTAATCTTTGTAGTGGATCCGAATGAAACATTTGCGCACTTAATTGCGTTAATGTTGCCCGGTCATTCTCGTTGAGCGCAGTGCTTTTTTTAGATGCCAGCAGGTAGTTTAGTGTTTTACCCAGTGCATAAATGTCTAAATGAACGGTCATAGTTATTGAGTCAGAATTTGCCTTCACCGCATCGAGAATTTCTGGTGGAGTATAAAGTTTAGTGGCAACAGGAGAAGCAATTACTTGACCATTTTTTATTTCGCGACTTTCATCAAAATCAATTAATGTTACTTGCCAATGACCTGGTGAGTTTTTACGAAGGCAAAAATTACCAGGATGAATATCGCGATGCAAAGACGGTGGTAATTGCCCTAAGTTTCCAGTATGAAGCTGATTAACGTTAGTCAGACATTGATAGATAATAGTCAAAATGGCTTCTTGGTTAAAAGCAGTCTTAGAGCAATCACTGAATTCAAAAGCTAAATCACGGCCCACATCCGTTAAAAATTCAATCCGCTTACTATCTGAAAGAGGTTTGTGTGACATTCCAGAATAATAGTTATATTTTTGTGGAGAAGGTCGAATAATGGCGGGTATGGGTGCTATCTTAGCGTTATAGGCTTGATTATGATTACCATCGAAATTTTTCTGTAATTGGCTTTTGTAAAGTATTTTTTGACCTTCTATATCGGTGGCAAATTTTACCCTACTGATTGTAACCATTTTTGAATTACTAGGATTCCCCAATTTATCAAGCTCATTGGGATGATAGAGAACGTCATTTTTTTGGGTTAAATAACCTTTATTGTTAAGATTTTCAGAAGTGGAATGCTCCAGTTTATAAATAACCCTGTTTGGACCCACGATAAAAGAATGATTAAGTAAGGCAGGATAGGTTTTACGTGATACTTTAAAGCCGGGTTCGTTTAAATGATTTTTTAATAAAGTGTTAGCAAAAGCCCAGCTTCTTTTTTCGTCATCATCGTTAGTTTCTTGTGGTGATGGTGAACTAACAGTAGTGTTTAATGGGCTATTACGAAAAAATACGTTAGCAAAAAGGCTAGGTAATTCTTTTTGTCGTGTTGTTAATTTTGCTAGCAGTTTTTCAGTGTGAAATTTACTTGTCTTGGGATCGTAATTTTTGATTAAAGCTTGTTGAAATTGAGCTTTTATTTTTTCTTTTAAAAATGCTGAATAATTACTACCAATGAAAGTGATTAATTCCTGTTCACTCTTGTGAGGAAAGTATTTCGGTAATATACCGCATCTTTAAGGTTATCTTTCATGATTGATAATGCTTCGTTAAGACCCTCCTCTAATTTTTCAAAAGCAGCGTTAATCTGTATATTTTCTTCATTTTTTTCACCAACTAATGTTGCACAAGCAACATTAAGTTTATCTTGGTATTGTGTTTGATCTTCTAAACGAAATTCTTCTTGTTTATGACGTGGTAGTAGCCATCGATAGCAAGAACGAAAAAAACCAGGCTTTGGATAATTGTCTTTATCAACTGTACTTAAGCGAATAAATGCTTGATAAGGCTCACTATTACCCATAATCCTTGCCTTGAATTGTTTTCAGTGTATTTAACACGGTTAATCAAGATGATCGTAGCTTAGTAGTATCGAGCATTCACCTTAAGAGAAGCTTAAGGTGAGAAAAATTTAGCAGTTATTTCAGGGCAATCGCATTCAAGTAGCCTCGTTTCTTAAGGGTTCCCCTGGCCGCGGCCTAGCCTTGTGGATTTTTTTCGCCTAAATCCGCTCTAGGACTCTATTTCAAATGCGCTTGCCCTGGCAGCTATGCCACTAAATGCCTCACTCAATAACCATCTAAGAGTGAGGCAATTAGTCGCACTTCAATTTATCACAGAATAAATTGGCTTAAATCTTCATCTTTAACCAATGCCGCTAATTGCAGATCGACATAAGTTTCATCGATCACTAAGGCTTGCTCAACTGTCCCATTGGCTTCAAACGAAATTTTATCGAGCAAACGTTCAAGCACGGTGTGTAGCCGGCGAGCACCGATATTTTCAATGCGTTCATTGACACCATAAGCGATTTCGGCAATGCGTTGAATGCCTGAGGTAACAAAGCTTAATTTGACGTTATCGGTTTTTAATAAGGCACTGTATTGTTCGGTTAACGAAGCAGACGGTTCGGTTAAAATTTTAACAAAATCTTCGACAGTCAGCGCTAATAATTCGACCCGAATCGGTAACCGACCTTGTAATTCAGGCACTAAATCTGACGGTTTGCTGACGTGAAAAGCGCCTGAGGCAACAAATAAGATATGATCGGTTTTGACCATGCCGTGTTTGGTGGTCACTGTGCAGCCTTCAATTAAAGGTAATAAATCACGTTGCACACCTTCACGCGACACATCAGCGCCTTGAGCGCCTTCTCGACGAGCAATTTTATCAATTTCATCGATAAACACGATGCCATTTTGTTCGACTAATTCAAGGGCTAATTGTTTAATATCTTCATCATTGATGAGTTTATGGGCTTCTTCATCGGCTAATTGTTTGAGGGCATCAACCACTTTGCATTTGCGTTTGCGTTTGCGTTCAGAGCCCATTTGTTGAAACATATGCTGTAATTGATTACTCATATCTTCCATGCCAGGCGGTGCCATGATTTCAACACCAACGGGCACGGCACTGACTTCGATTTCAATTTCTTTATCGTTTAATTCACCATTGAGTAATTTTTTACGAAATAGCGTGCGCGCGGCAGAAAATTCGTGATGCTCAAGGCTGTCTGCATCACGGGTATCGATATTATCGTGTTTACCTGACGGTAATAGGGTATCTAAAATGCGTTCTTGAGCGGCGAATTCTGCTTGTGTGCGCACTAAAATCATCGCTTGGATACGTACTTGTTTAATCGCAATATCCATTAAATCACGGATAATCGAATCGACATCACGGCCGACATAGCCCACTTCGGTAAATTTAGTCGCTTCGACTTTAATAAACGGGGCATTGGCCAATTTGGCTAAACGCCGCGCTAGTTCGGTTTTGCCAACACCCGTGGGCCCGATCAATAAAATATTTTTCGGTGTTACTTCTTGTTTTAATTCAGCTGTCAATTGCATACGGCGCCAGCGATTGCGTAAAGCAACGGCAAGTGCACGCTTGGCATCCATTTGACCAATGATGTGTTTGTCTAATTCCAACACAATTTCTTGCGGGGTCATGACCGCTTGTTGTTGGTCGGCAAATTGTTGTTGTAACGATTTAATCGGCGTTGGCATAGTCATAGACATTCGATAGTTAAGTGATGATTGGTGTAAATACAAATATCACTGGCAATTAATAGGGATTTTTTGACAATTTGTTCAGCACTTAATTTAGAATTCTCTAACAAGGCTAGGGCAGCTGCTTGCGCAAAAGGTCCACCGGAGCCAATAGCCATCAAATTATTTTCTGGTTCGATGACATCGCCATTACCGGTGATGATTAACGATACTTTTGCATCGGCTACCGCTAATAAGGCTTCTAAACGTCGCAAGGCGCGATCAGTGCGCCAATCTTTGGCTAATTCAACAGCAGCCCGAGTGAGATTGCCGTGATACATTTCTAATTTACGCTCAAAGCGTTCAAATAAGGTAAAGGCATCGGCAGTCCCCCCTGCAAAGCCAGCAATGACTTTGTCTTGATACAAACGGCGGACTTTTTTAGCATTGCCTTTCATTACCGTGTTACCCATAGTTACTTGGCCATCGCCACCGATGACGACTTTGCCATTACGGCGGACCGATAAAATCGTGGTACCGTCAAATTGTTTCATTCAATAATTCCATTAAGAGAGGGTGTTCTTTAGAGCAGATGCTTGCACACATAGCGTTTTTCAAGGGGTGATGATTAACGCATTTGAAAAATGCTCGGTTGCTAAGGATTTTTGTTGCATATCTGCTTCGGTTTTTGTTTTGTAAGGGCCGACTAAGACGCGATAGCGCGTCTCGTTGCCTTTGACATAAGTTTCAATATGGATCCGGGCATAGCCTGCCATCGTGAGTTCAGCTTTATGGGCATCGGCGAGTTCATAACGGTTAAAACTACCCGTATCGATATTGTAGCGAATACCTTCATCGAGCGGTTTTTTAGGGGCAGGTTTGGCCGCGACAGGGGTATTTTTTAATGCATTTAAGTCGCTGGGTTCTGCAGGAGAAGTGTTTTCTGCCGCTGGCATATTAGGGGCGGAGGGCGTTTTAATCGGCGCGGTCATTGTATTTGGTTTAACAGGAGCAGCAGTACTGGTTTGATGAAACATACTTTGTTCAGCTTGGTCTAGCGGCTTAGCCACTTTGAGCGCAGGGGCTTCGATGGCGGGTGCATCACTGACTGTTTGATTCTGGACGGGGCTATTAGGTAGCATCGTATAGAAATCATAACGGGTTTTGTCGTCGGTGGTGGTTTTTGCCACAGGAGTTTGTTTTACCACTGCAGGAGCGGTTTTTGTCGGTAAGATGGGCGCTGTTGGGGCACTGGTGACAATGGTAATATTCTTTTTTAAAAACATTAAGCCAAAACCAAAGCCACCGATTAAAATCCCGGTCAGCAACCATAACCAGCCTAAATTATTTTTAGCTTTACGGACACTGTGTTTTTTGAAATCGCGCTTGGCATAATTTTTAGCCATGAGTAGCACTCGATGCAATCGTTAAGTGTGAAGGATATTGTGCATGCCAGGCACTAAAACCACCATCTAAGGTGCCAACGTGTTGAAAACCTGCTTCCAGTAACAATTGAGCCACACTTATGCTACTTATGCCATGGTAACAATATATTAGCACTGGCATGGATTTATCATTGTGTTTAATGAAATGGTTTACATGTTCGCGTGATAAATGGATGGCATTAGGAATATGACTTGTTTGATAGGTTTCAAGTGCGCGAATATCCAACCAACGCCACAGCGGATTGTTTAATAAATTGACTGCTTGATAACAAGAAAAGTGTTGGAGCATCGCTTAACCGGCCTCTAACGTCGTGGGGAGTGTGGTTGATTTTTTTCTTTTACGCATGATGACTAAGATATTGCCTAGAATAATCATAATTAAGCCAATAAAAGTGCTGAGCGTCCAATGGAAAGCTTCAAAAACTGAAGATAACAGCAATGAAATGATCGGTAACATCACAAACGCATACGCGGCGCGCTCAGCCCCAATCCGTTGAATTAATTGCAAATAAGTGCCAAAAGCCAATACAGTTCCAAACGCCGCCAAATACAGTAAAGCCCCCCAAAAGCGCGGTTGACTATCGAAGGAGAGCGGGGCATGCACACTGATGGCAATAAAGGCTAAGATGATCGTACCATATAAAATACCATAAGCATTGCTTTGCAAGATGGGAATGTTAAAACGTTGATTATAAACGAAAACCATATTGCCAAAAGAAGCCATCAAAGTGCCCGCTAGACAAATTGCCAAACCTAACAGTAATTGACTAGAATGGGCTTGATTTCCTGTCGCCAGTAAACTGAATTGACCGCTAAAGACGACGATAAGACCGCTTAAACCTAAAATAGCGCCGGCGATAATGGGTTTTTTTAACGGTGTTTTAAAGAAAATTCGGCTATTGATAATATTCATGATGAGAATACTGGCAAAAGCGATAGCCACTAAGCCACTCATGAAATATTGTGAACCGATGTAATACAAAAGATAATTGACTGAAAATAATAAAGCGCCTTGGCAAAAAAGCGCGCAATGCTGCTTTAGGTTAAAGCGCATTTGTTTGCGCGTTAAGCCACAATAAATGAATAAAATCACGGTTGCTATCGCAAAGCGATACGTCACTGACCAATACGGGGAAACGGTGCCTAATTGCCAGTGAATGGCAAGCCACGTGGATCCCCAAATCAAGGTGGTGATGGCATAGAGGAATAAATCTATAATCATGATAATTGCACCAGGCAGGCAGTGAAGTAAATCATGCAACGCGCTCCTTTATGCGTCGCATGTTATTAATTGTAAATCTTAATATAAGCTTGCGATTTTAATTCATTGACAAAATCTTTAACAGCCAGATCCATTTTTTGATTGAATAAGATCGCTTGAGCTTGTTGTTGATAGGAAAGATTAGGGTCAACGATTTGTTTGCGACCGATCACTTGAATGAGGTGCCAACCAAAGGGGGTTTTAATGGGTTGACTGATTTCATTCAGTGCTAATAAATTCATCGCTGTTTCAAATTTAGGATCCAATTCGCCTGGTTTTATCCAGCCTAATTCACCGCCATGGGCGATAGAGCCTGGATCTTGAGAATTTTCTGTGACAGCAGTCGCAAAACTTTCTCCATGCAGTAAATCATTGCGAATATTGAGTAAACGGCGTTCAACGGTGGCATCTGGCGTCAAAGCATCTGTTTTGATTAAAATATGCCGGACATTGGTTTCGGTAATGGCAGTAACAGCTGCTACGGGCGCTTTTTTGACCGCTAATAATTCAACGAGGTGAATACCATTGGCAGCACGTCCAGGTGGAGCGATTTGACCAGGTTGTAATTGTTCTATCAAGCGACTAAAAGCTTCTGGTAATTGGGTCCGTGTCTTCCACTCTAAATCAGTGGCTTGCACAGAAGAGGTCATGTTGGATGCGTTAATGGCATCGGGTAGATTTTTACCCGCAGTAATTTGCGTACCAATGGCATCGAAAATAGCTTTTGCTGCGGCCATTTGTTCGGCAGTTGCATTTGCTGGCAGTGGGATTAATACATCGTAAAAGTGATAGCTAGCACCATTGTCTTTGGTTTTTTGATATTTAGCTGGATTAGCGGCAATTTTTTTCGCCAGGGCATCGATTTGTTTAGGATCGATTTTTAAACCACCGGCCAATTGTCTTTGTTGTAAGCCTTGAATCAATAATTGCGCTGCGATTTGTTTTTTAAAAATTGCAAAATCCATGCCTTGGTGTTTTAAAGCATCGGGTAATTGGGCGACAGTAAGGCCGTGTTGAGCTGCAACGGTTTCCATCGCTTCATCGATTTTACCGGCAGCCAAGCTAAAGCCGATCATTTTAGCTGCTTGAATTTGCAGGGTTTTAGCGATTAAATTGTCAAGCGCACGTTTTTTTAAAGCACTCGGCGTTAAACTCGGTTCACCTAAGGCTTTTTGTTGCTCGCTCAAACCACTCATTTCGAGATTTAATTCAGCTTGGGTGATGATTTGGTCATTGACCACTGCGACGATTTTATCGATGTGATCGACAGCCGCAAAACCAATTGGCGCAAAGAAGCCAAAATAACCGATAAGTAAACTACAACAAACAATACGACGTAGTAAATGAAACATGATAATAGCCAGTAGCAAATGAATCAGTGCATTGTAACGTAAAGAGCATTAAAAAGCAGTTATGTCTCTGAGCAATTTTGTCCTGTCATTTGATGAAAAAGCCATTGTAATGAAAAAGGCTGTCAGTCTTAAAAAATTTAGCCTTGACTAACGCCCAGAGTTCTTTATTAATAATTGGCTTTCATAAATTTATCTTGGTAACCTGGAATATTCGTGCCTAGCGTTGAGAGGGCATTGGTGGTGCCGACCCCTCCCATGCCTTTTAGAATGACTTGTAGGTAGATTTGTTGATTAAAATTAGCACTGCCATCGCCGTTTAAATCGGTGAAAGTCTTTCCGACTGCTAAACGCACGGCATAACAACAAGCATTGTAGGTGACCCCATATAAAAAAGTTTGAAAGTGATCATGACTAAGATTGTAATTCCATGACGCTAGCACATCCCACGCATCATGGATTGGCCACACAAAAGACGTGCCAATTTGATTTAAATTATTGCTGGAAGCGGTAGGGTCAGTGCTGGGTGGATTATTAGGGTCCCCGTAACGGATGAAATTGTAACTGACATTGATAATGTGATTGATAGCGGGTTTGTATTGGGCGACCAAACTGCCATTTTCAGTTTGGTGTGTTGCAGGATCCCAGGCAATATTGGCATTGGCAGCCCAGTTTTTATTGATGTTATAACTGGCCAGTCCTGCGATCGGGGATGCGGATTCCGTTGGTGATGTATAGCCAATGGTGTATTGGGAATCCGTACAGCCAGGTGTGGTACACAGCATGACTTGGCGATTTTCAGCATAAAAAATACGACCAAGGGCAAATTTAGCTTTTTCAACGCCGGTGTTACTGTCTAAAAAACGTGTCGATAACGCTAAGGTGATTTGATTGGCATCGCCCACGCGATCAATACCGGCAAAGCGGTTGGTGACAAACATTTGATCGTAAGTAAACGGTGCTTCACTGGTATCAAAAACAGGTATTTGGTATTGATCTTGATACGGCACGTATAAATAATAAGCGCGTGGTTCTAAGGTTTGTTGATAATCGTTATTAAATAAGCTGATGTTGCGATCAAAATATAAACCGGCATCGATATTGAAAATCGGTAGCCCACGATAAATGTTGGAATTATAACCGGTCGTTTGATCTTCTAAACTGTATTGGGTTGCTTGGTATTGTAATGTCGGCTTAAGGTAACCACTGGGACTCAGCATCGGTAGTGAAATGCCGGGTTGTAAATTAGAGCGCACACCTGAAGTGGGATTACCACTGTCAGAAGGGTAAATTTCACCAGGATTTAATAGCCTTGAAAAATACACTGCTTGGCCGGCTAAATTATAATCAAACGAATCTTCGCCGGGATAATTGGCGTTAAAGCTAAAATCGGGTAAACGCGCGTATTGATTGCTGGTGGTTAATAAATTGACAGGGTGCAAGGTTTGGTAATTTTGTACCAATAAAATGCTATTCCAATGCGCTGCACTGTAATCTAAATGGGCTTGTTGCAATAATTGCGCTGCGGTTGCTGATGGTAAATTGAAATCTTCTTGATAATAATCATCGCTAACCTGGGTGATATCGACACCCCCGCGCCAATGGGTATCAAAGACGGTGGTATCTTTCCAGTTATAGAACCAGCGGTCATTAGAATCACTTAACAGCCTCGGTAAACTGGGATATTGACTGGCAGGGTATTCGGCCGGGGCACTTTTTTGAAAACTGCTAAAAGCTTGGTCATCTGGTAGCATCGCTGTTTTAAAAGTGCCACTACTGCTGGTGGTTAAATAGCGATTATCGGTAGCGAGTTGGACACCACGTTTGGTATAGAGATTGGGTGTCAAAGTCATATCGGTACTGGGTGCGATATTCCAATAAAAAGGTGCTGATAAAAACCAACCACCGTTGGTGGTGTGACCATAAGACGGCATGAGAAAGCCGGTCATGCGGCGCTTATCGAGTGGAAAATTAAAATAAGGACTATAAAAGACGGGAATATTTTTTACATATAAGGTAGCGGAATGCGCGACGCCACGGCCACTTTGATGATTCAAATCGATGGTTTTGGCTTTAAGGTGCCAACTACTGGACAGTGGGGCACACGTCGAATAACTCGCATCGATTAAATGAAATAAACCTTTGGCCACTTGGTTAAATTCGCTCGCACTGCCTTGGGCGATAATGCCATGAACGCTGCAGCTATGCTGACTTGCCGGGGTAAAATAAATGGGTTGAAAGTTTAAACCCATACGATACAACACATGGTAATAATCGGCAGTATTGTCAGTGACATTCAGAGTGGCTGAATTACCGACAGTTATTTTGCTGGGTTCACGCATCACCACGTAACCTTGCAAGTTTATTTGTTCTAAAGTTTTACGGTTGGCATTGCGTAGTAACTGTACGGTATCGGCGCGAATGAAGCGTCCGGGTTGAGTCATGGTGACGCCACCGGACAAGGTGGATATGCCTTCATTTTGTAAATCAGATGCCGCTGCATCGATGTTGAGCGGTTGATTCATATCCAGTGCAAGATTGGTATCAGTCGAACCCAAATCAGGTTCGATATAACGCCCGCCGCAAGCATTGGCGTTAGGGTCGCTTTGCCAACCCAATTGTGCGGCAGCTAGACTTGGACTAAATTGCCTCACATCTTGATCAGCACGGACACTCGTGGCTAAACATAGCCATAGGCTAATCGTCAGTGGTTTTAGTTTGAATGCCAACCCCATTGCTTAAATATCCAAATGTTCACAGGTTAAGGCATTTTGTTCAATGAAAGCTTTGCGTGGTTCGACATTATCACCCATCAGCGTGGTAAAGATTTGATCAGCGGCTACCGCATCTTCGATCCTTACTTGTAATAACCGTCTGGTATCGGGATTCATAGTAGTATCCCATAATTGTTCAGGATTCATTTCTCCCAAGCCTTTATAGCGTTGGATACCAAGGCCGCGTTTGGCTTCAGACATCAACCATTGGACTGCGGCTTGAAACGTATGCGCCGAAGCACTGCGTTCGCCACGCCGGACGATACTGTCAGGGTTCATTAAATCCGCTAATTGCTGCGTTAAGGTGGTGAGATAATGGTAATCGCCGGAATCAAAAAATTCTTGATTAAAGCGATGCACGTGTTGCTCACCATTTTCTAATACATGCAAAATCGGTAAATACGTATGCTGCTCGGCATTAAATTGCGTTTCAAAGCGATATAAGGTACTGCCAGTGGCGGCGAGCTGTAAGCGTTGTTGCCAAGTATCACAAAAATCTTGCATCCAAATCGGATCGGTTAATTGTGCGCCGGTCGGTAAGTGATTCATTTCAACGAGTGTATCGAGTGCTAAACTGGGAAAGCGGCGACTCAAACGTTTAATGATTTTTTCACCTACTTGATAGGTTTTGAGTAATTGCTCAAGACCGATGCCACTGATCTGTGGACTAGCTTCAGTACTGATAATGCACGCATCTTCTAAAGCAATTTGCATTAAAATTTGTTCTAATTCCGCATCGTCTTTGACGTATTGTTCGAGTTTAGCTTTTTTGATTTTATATAATGGTGGTTGACCGATATAAATATAACCGCGTTCAACCAATTCGGGCATTTGACGAAAAAAGAATGTGAGCAATAAGGTGCGGATATGGGATCCATCGACGTCCGCATCGGTCATGATGATGATGCGATGATAACGGGTTTTATCAGGATTGTATTCTTCGCGACCGATACCACAACCAAGGGCTGTGATCAACGTTGCCACTTCTTGGGAAGCTAACATTTTATCAAAACGGGCTTTTTCAATATTGAGAATTTTACCTCTGAGCGGTAAAATGGCTTGGTTACGACGATTGCGGCCTTGTTTAGCTGAACCTCCTGCTGAATCACCTTCGACGATAAAGATTTCCGATAATGCTGGGTCGCGTTCTTGGCAATCGGCGAGTTTGCCAGGGAGTCCTGCTAAATCGAGTGCCCCTTTGCGCCGGGTTAAATCGCGTGCTTTACGCGCCGCTTCGCGTGCCCGCGCAGCATCGATAATCTTTGCAACGATATTTTTAGCTTCGGTTGGATTTTCAAGTAAATATTCGGCGAGTTTTTCAGCCATCGCAGCTTCAACAACTGCTTTGACTTCGGAAGATACTAATTTATCTTTGGTTTGGGAAGAGAATTTAGGATCCGGCACTTTTACCGATAATACTGCCATCAAACCTTCACGGGCGTCATCACCGGTCATGTCGATTTTAAATTTTTTAGTGTAGCCTTCTTTGGCTAAATAATGATTGATCGTACGGGTGAGTGCGGCTCTAAAGCCGGCTAAATGGGTGCCGCCATCGCGTTGGGGGATATTATTGGTAAAGCAATAGATTGATTCTTGAAAGGTATTATTCCATTGCAAAGCGACTTCGACGGTCATACCATCTTTAACGGATTCGGTTAAAAAATAAAACATTTTCGGATTAACCGGGGTTTTATTGGTATTTAAATAACTCACGAAAGCACCGATACCGCCTTCGTATTGAAACGTTTCTGTTTGATCGGTGCGTTCATCCAATAAGGTAATTTTGACACCTGAATTTAAAAACGATAATTCGCGTAAACGTTTGCGTAAAATGTCATATTGGAATTCAATATGCGTAAAGGTTTGATCAGATGGTTTGAAGCGAATTTCTGTCCCATGGGAAGTTGTTTCGCCGGTAATAGCTAAGGGCGCTTGTGGTACACCGTGAATATACAATTGTTGATGCACATGACCGTTTAAGCGAATGGTTAGTTGCAACGATTCGGACAGGGCATTGACCACTGAAATACCAACGCCATGTAAGCCACCGGAGACTTTATAAGAGTTATTGTCAAATTTTCCGCCGGCATGCAAAATGGTCATGATGACTTCTGCGGCTGAACACCCTTCTTCGGGGTGAATATCGACCGGAATGCCGCGGCCATTATCGCGGACAGAGACAGAATTATCAGTATGAATAGTGATTTCAATGCTATCGCAATGGCCAGCGAGCGCTTCATCAATGGAGTTATCGACGACTTCAAATACCATGTGGTGTAAACCAGTGCCATCGTCGGTGTCGCCGATATACATGCCGGGGCGCTTACGAACGGCATCTAAGCCTTTTAAGACTTTAATGGAAGAAGAATCGTAAGTGTTGAGGCTAGGGTCTGTCATAAGTGTCAATGTTCACAAGAGGATAATGGGCCATTTTACCATGAATTGTTAGTGTCTTGATTGTAATACTCACCTTGATAGCAGAGTATCGTTATAATGACACAAGAGAGGAGATTGACATGGCAGCGTGGCTTAAAAAATTGATCGTGATCGCGTGCCTGTTAGCGTTAGCATCCACGTTATGGTGGCCGTTGGTTAAGTGGCATTTTTTATTTACCTCGGCCCCGGTGGTAGAATTTATCGTGCCTCTGTTTACGCCGTTGAAATTTTCTTAAGGAAGATGGGTATGTTGACTTATGTGGATTATATTTTAATCGCGGTGCTGGCGCTTTCAAGTGTTGTGAGTGTATTGCGTGGTTTTGTGCGTGAAATTATGGCTATTGTGACATGGGTTGTCGCTCTGTGGGTCGCGTGGCATTTTTACAATGCCTTAGCAGTCTTGTTGACAGATTATATGGCTAAAGAAAGTTTACGAGCTCCCGTGGCTTTTTTAAGTTTATTTGTCGTGACAATGATTTTAGGTGGTTTAGTGAATTTTCTCATCGGCCAATTAGTGGATAAAACCGGTTTAAGTGGCACGGATCGCATTTTAGGTTTAGGCTTTGGGTTATTGCGCGGTGTGTTAGTGATTGGTATTTTATTGATGGTAGCTCATTTTACGCCATTGAATACCTTAGAGAGTTACCGAGAGTCGCGTTTAGTGCCAGCTTTTTTGCCGGTAGAAAAATGGTTGCAAGGTTTTATCCCTGCCGATATGCAGTCTAATTTTGTGATGTTAAAAACACCGTAGGTGCCTAATGAACCAATGGATACAGTATGGTCGAGTATTGTTGCTGAGTGCTTTGTTAGTCACCAATAGCGCACAAGCTTCCTTGTCGGGTCCTTTAATGGCAGAAAGCCAAAATGCTCCGGCGATGTTAAAGCGTATTATGCCAGCGATTGTCAATATCAGTATCTATGGCGAAGTGTCGGTCTTAGTGGATTCAAATGCGGCAAAAAATTCCGATGCACCACCATCAGCGCCAGATGCGAGTGTCAGCTCGGGTTTTTTACCTGTGACGCGCGGCTTTACCAGTTTAGGTTCAGGGATTATCGTCGATGCTGCCAAAGGCTATGTGGTCACCAATGCCCATGTAGTGAAAGATGCTAAATCGGTCACAGTAACGTTAAAAGACGGCCGGAAATTCTTGGCAAAATTACTGGGCGCTGATGCCCAATCCGACATCGCTGTGTTACAAATCAAACCGGATCGTTTGACGGCGATTGATTTTGCCAATTCTGATAACGTCATTGTCGGCGAACCCGTTTATGCAATCGGTAATCCTTTTGGCATCGGTCAAACAGTGACTTCAGGTATTGTCAGTGGATTGGGACGCAGTAATCTCCACATTGAAAACTTTGAAAACTTTATCCAAACGGATGCATCCATTAATCCTGGCAATTCGGGGGGTGCTTTGGTGGGTTTAAAGGGCGAAGTCATTGGCGTTAATACCGCGATCTTATCGCCAGGAGGAGGCAATATCGGTATCGGTTTTGCTATTCCTGCCAATATGGCGCACAGCGTGATGGTGCAATTGATTCGTTATGGTGCATTGCATCGGGGTTTGATGGGGGTGGTTGTGACGGATTTGAGCCCGGATGTTGCCAGTAGTTTTAACGTGGCTGAAGATTCGGGCGCGGTGGTCGCGATGGTGATACCCAATTCACCGGCTGACAAAGCGGGTATTAAAGTCGGTGATATTATTGAGCAACTCAATAACTTAACGATTCAAAATGCTGCTGATGTACGCAATTACGTGGGTTTACAGCAAGTGGGTGCGCGCATATACGTAGGCGTGTTACGCCATGGTAAACCCTTCAATTTCCATGTGATTACCGCTGACCCAGATGCTTACCAAAAATTAAGCTTGGCTTCAAATCCTTTTTTATATGGCATGGATTTGGAAACCTTTGATGGCCAAAGTGCCACGATGGGGCGTTTAAAAGGGGTTATCATTCTCAATTTAGCAAAAGATTCTCCTGCGTGGCGGGCAGGATTATTACCAGGTGATGTCTTATTGTCAGCCAATCAACAAGCGATTGCGTCGGTCGATCAACTCAACCAAGCAGCCAAAACAGATGTTAATCAATTGTTGCTGAATGTCTTTCGGCCAACTTCTGATGCAGCGACGTTTGTGGTTGTTCGATAAGCGTGCTTATGCAATGTTTATTTATAGGGAAGAATGCAGTGAAGAAACATTTGGGCTTGTTCGTGATGGTGTTGCTGTTAGTAGGTTGTAGTACGGGCAAACATCATCGCTATTCGCAGAATCAAGATGGTGCGCCGAATTATAAAATCGATGTGAATAATATTCCCAATGCCGTACCAAAAGTCGAACCTTTGAGTAAACACGCTAATAAAACCTACACGGTGTTAGGCAAGACTTACCATGTTCAAGAGAAGTTTGTGAATTACGATGAAACAGGGATCGCGTCATGGTATGGTACGAAATTCGATCAATTTAAAACTTCTAATGGCGAGACTTATGATTTAGCCAAGATGACTGCCGCGCACAAAACGCTGCCAATTCCATGTTATGCCAAAGTCACTAATTTAAGCAATGGCAAGCAAGTCATTGTTAAAATCAATGATCGCGGGCCTTTTGTATCCAATCGCATCATGGATTTATCGTATGTGGCGGCGATTAAACTAGGGATCTGGCCAAAAGGTACCGGGTTGGTACGCATTCAAACGATTGATCCTGCCCATGATAGCGCTTTGGAAGCACAAGCTGGTAAAGTGCGCGATGTGCCTGTTAGTGCGAATCCACAGATTTACATGCAATTAGGTGCCTTTAGTGTGAAAGACAATGCCGAGCGTTTGTGTGCCAAAGTGATGACGGTTAGTCACAATACCGTGGCGGTGCGGGCGTTTACGAAAAATGGCCAAACGCTTTACAAAGTGTGGATTGGTCCTTTGGCTAGTGTGGATAATTCTGACAGTCTCCACAGCTTAATTATCGATGCGCAATTAGGTACGCCTATGACGGTGATAAACTAGAAACTAGATGAGTCACTAATATATAGGAATAAAAATTTATTTATGAACATTATTCAATGTCAACAATGGATAGAAACTGCGTTTACTGCTCGCGCAGAGTTAAGTCCGACTAACGATCCATGGCAATGTCGTGTAGCAGTAAATTGGGTGTTTAGCCAATTAGATGCTGGAATACTGCGCGTCGCAGAACCACTTGATGGCCAGTGGATAGTCCATGAATGGTTGAAAAAAGCGATTTTATTAAGTTTTCGCTTGCAAGCTAACCGGCTAATGCCGATGGGTGAAGGGATGGCATTTGATAAATGTGCTTTAAAATTCGCGAATGCTACGCATGCTGAAGTAGATGCGCACCAAGTACGCTTGGTGCCAGGTGCTATTGTTCGTTATGGGGCTTATTTAAGTCCTAATGCGATTATGATGCCAGCTTTTGTCAATATCGGCGCGTATGTGGGGGCCGGCACTATGATTGATACGTGGGCCACCGTCGGTTCGTGCGCGCAAATTGGCGCCAATGTGCATTTATCCGGTGGGGTTGGTATCGGCGGCGTGTTAGAACCCTTGCAAGCCAAGCCAACCATCATCGAAGACAATGTGTTTATCGGTGCTCGGTCAGAAATCGTCGAAGGGGTGATCATCGAGCGTAATTCGGTAATCAGTATGGGTGTTTTTATCGGTCAAAGCACGAAAATTTATGATCGAGAAACTGGGATCATTTCCTATGGTCGGGTTCCGGCAGGTTCAGTGGTAGTACCGGGTTCTTTGCCATCGAAAGATGGCTGTTATTCGCTTAATTGTGCGGTGATTGTTAAAAAAGTCGATGAACAAACCCGCGCAAAAACCAGTTTGAATGATTTATTGCGGAATTAATGTTAAGTGCCTGCTTTACATACCCCTTAACATGCACCACGAGCGGGAAACTCGCTCGTGGTGCCGAATAGATATTAAAGCTTTTGATTAAATGGATTTGTAAAAGGAACAGCGGTGCTTAATTGTTGCGTTGAAGCGAAGTTAACTACCGGCGCTCTTGAACTTATTCCTGTTTCGATCGGGTTTGATCCCAGTACTGGTGATTCTTTTATGTTGGTTGCTGTTGTTAACTGTTGGTAAGCGAGAGTAGAGATGTGTTCTTTAAAGGTGGCTTTTAAATTAGGATTATTGTGAATAGCGGTTAGAAAATCATTACTATCGGCAGTTTTTCTAGCGATTAGTTCAGCTATTTTTAACGCATAGCCTTTTTCTTGCATAGAATATAAAAGGAAAATGTAAGCGTCGATGATTTCAGCACTGCCATTGTTAGCTATGATTGTATATAACAGTGTTTCATTCGCGAGTAAATCATATATCCACTGAAGCTTAACCGCAACTTTAGCTCTACCGGCTGTGCCTAGATAAGGAAAGGGGTCGTAACCTGCGTGAATATTGTGATTCAACTGATTTAAGACAGCTATTTTTAATTCATCAGAAATAGCATTATCTTGTAATAACTGATTTAGTGCAGAGGTTCTGGTGTCTGCATCAGATTCTGTAGAAAACAAGAAATGACTAAATCGGTCGATAATTTGCGTTTTAAGGTTGACGTAAATAGGATCGTAGCATGGTAAACGCTTGCCATAGTCTTTAAATTTTTGTAAGGCTTGGTTGTAGCTTTCTAAAAGGCTCATTGTTTATATTCTCGTAAGTGTAACTAATAGTGAATTGTTATTTTCGTTGTGAAGATTACACACTAAAATTTTTTTTGACAAGAAAAATAACATTTTTAGCGGATGTCAGTTAATGTTAAATTTTCTTTTGCACCGCAGTTAAAATGCCGCGTAATAAATGCACTTCGGATGTCGATAACTGGGCGCGCTGATAGATGCGCTGTAATTTAGGGATCAATTGGCGGGGATTATCTTGTTTTAAAAAATTTAATTGGCTTAATGTTTCTTCTAAATGTTGATAATAACGCGTTAAATCAGCTTGTGGAGCATAATCAAAATCAATATTAATGGGGGTGGTGGGAGTTGTTAACGCGACATGCACTTCATAGCAAATCAATTGCACCGCAGCTCCTAAATTTAACGAACTAAATTCTGGATTACAGGGAATCTGAATATGGTATTGGCACAGGCGTAATTCATCATTGGTAAGGCCTGCGTGTTCGCGACCAAAGACTAAGGCTACTTTCAAATTAGGATCCAATTGACTAATCAGACTAGCTGCACTGCGGGGATCATGTTGTGCATGAGGGTCCACGGGTGCTCTGGCACTGGAGCCAAAACACAACTGACAATCGGCTAAAGCTGCTGCTAAATCATCAAACAGTAAAGCATTATCCAAGATATCATCAGCTCCGGCGGCTCTAGCATAAGCTTCATGGCTGAGGGCGCGTCTTGGTTTAACTAATGCCATTTCATGAAAACCCATGTTTTTGATAGCACGAGCAGCAGCGCCGATATTACCTGGATGAGAAGGATTGACTAAGACAATGCGGGTAAAATGGTTCATAATGGTCGTAACATGAAAAAGCTATTAAAAAACTAAGAGTATAAACGTTTTCGATGAAATTCATTAAAAAAATACATGCGCAGATTTTTAATGCCGTCAGTGAGTGGCTTATTAAAGATACGCAGGCACAGACGCAAACGACGTTGAGCGATTTTGAAAAAATGACGCTAGAAATTAAATTAGGCGATGTGTTATTGGTTGATGGTAGGTCGCGCGTTAGTCAAGTGATCAAAATGGTTACCCAAAGTCGTTGGTCGCACGCGGCGATTTATATCGGTCGCTATAATGAAATTGCCGATACCGCTTTACGCGCATTGATTAAAAAATATTACCTTGGCTCTGATAATGAACAATTATTGGTAGAAAGCATGATGAGCCAAGGAGTGATCATCACCCCACTGTGTTTTTATCGAACAGAAGATATCCGCTTGTGCCGACCAGTGGGTTTAAAGCACAAAGATGCGCAAAAATTATTGCAGTTTTGTTTGCAACGTTTGGGGACTAAATACGATATGCGGCAAATTCTTGATTTGGCGCGCTTTTTATTTCCGTGGGGTATTGTGCCGCGGCAATGGCGAACATCCTTATTCGAACATAACGCAGGTGCTCCGACCCATGCCAGTTGTTCGCGTTTATTGGCCGATGCCTTTGATGTGGTGCGTTATCCTATTTTACCCGATGTGATTTATGCGGATACAGCCGATATTGAAATCGTCCAACGCAATGCCCGGTTATTCACGCCCAGTGATTTTGATAATTCGCCGTTTTTCAGCGTCCTCAAATTTCCTATCTTTGATACAAGCGAAGTGGCTTTTTATCAAAACTTGCATTGGCGTGATGATTTATTGAGCAACGATGGTAACGGTTTGGTTAAATTAACGAGCTTAGACACAATGGGTGAGGAAGAAGAATAAATTCGCCATACTGGATGCGCATAGCGACTATTCAGAATTTTTAATTGTTTTATTTGCTATAGGATGGGTTATTAGTTCCCATTTCTGTTTTGGAAAATTGAACAGTTGTATTTGTGTTCGTACTGCTAGCGGTAGGAGAAATTCCGGGTACTGGTGGTGCGCCAGTGACTCCTTGGCATCGTGATTGAGCAGCATTTAAGTTAGCTATGCGTTTAGTTAACGTTTCTATTTGGTTTTCGTATTGCTGTCTTACAACTTTGCTTACTGCTAACTCTAGTGTTTCTAGGTAAGCGGTAGCTACCAAGTATTCTGGAGTAAGTAGTTGTATTTTTTCATTTAATTCATTTTCCATGCCCCCTGTGTTACTTTCTTCCCCTAGTGTCTTTTGTTTTTCATGTAATATTTCAAATTCTCGTTCAATCATAAGGTTTTTTTTTAATTCTTCAGGTATGACTGGGATGCTTAAATGGAGCAACTCTGAAAGTGCGACGGCGTATTCTTCTTCAAGTGTCAGTGTTTTATATAATGCATCTAATGCATCTAATGCATCTAATGTTTCTAATGTTTCTAATGTTTCTAATGCGTTTAATTCTTCTAATGTTTCTAATACTTCTAATACTTCTAATACTTCTAATGCTTCTAATGCTTCTGATGTTTCACCACTGTCATTTTTTTTGCTTAACATAATCAATCTCTACACTATTTATTTAAATATGATTGGTAATCATGGCTTACTGAATAGGATAATTATCAATATCCAGCGAGCCATTATAATGAAGAAAGCTTAAGGATTTATGAATAAGAAGATTTGAAGAAGGCTTATAACAGGGCAAACGCATCTTAAACCTTTGCCAGTATTAGGTTGAGGTAATTCTTGTCCATCAAGGCTTTACGTTGTTTTCGTCGCAAGCCACCTTTGAACGTGGTTTCATTTTTCAAAAGGGATAAAACAAAGCGGCGTAACAT
>CAISUE010000020.1 GCA_903888615.1 uncultured Gammaproteobacteria bacterium | reverse complement strand
TAGTTCCTTGCTGGCAGCCATTATGTCAAGTGCTGAAACAACCCGCAGTTTCGCTGCTGCTTATGTGGGTTTTGCAGCTGCCAGCGGTGGTGCCCTGAGTAGTTATCTTGTCAGCTTACTTTACAACAATACGACAGTCTCGGTAGCAGTGGTGCTATTAATCATTATTTTATTGACGTATTTAATCGTTCATATGCTGCGGCATACATTGTTACCCTTGTAGAGGGTATTTTCAGTATAATACACATATTTCTTTTTTGACCTTAAGTATTTCATGTCTTTATCCCCTACTATTATTGCTGAACAGGTTTCCTTAGGCTATGGGACTCATAGTGTGCTGAGTGATTTTACGGCGTCGATTCAAGCCGGCGAATTCATTGCAATTCTAGGTCCCAATGGCGCCGGTAAAACCACCTTGTTAAAAGCACTGTTAGGTTTAACAATGCCGCAACAAGGTGAGCTTAGCGTGCTAGGTCATGCGCCGCATCATAATTGCGTGGGTGTGGGTTATGTGCCTCAGAAAATGTTCCATTTAAGCGTAGCGTCGATTAGCGCCGATACCTTGCTGACAGCAGCGTTGCCTTCAAGTGCCTGGGGTTTTCCACACGTCACGACACAACAACGGGAACAAATGGATTATTGTTTGGAAATGGTGGGCGCTAGTGATTTTGCCCATAAACGTTTCGTCACGCTCTCCGGTGGCCAACAACGGCGCATCATGTTAGCGTTAGCGTTATTGGGTCAACCACGGGTGTTATTGCTCGATGAACCTTTAGCGAATTTAGATTTGCGTTATCAAGAAGCATTTGTCGATGTTTTACATACTTTGTGTCAACAACAGAAAATTACAGTGTTAATGACGGCGCATGATGTTAATCCCTTAATGAAAGCGATTTCTCGGGTCTTGTACTTAGCGAATGGTCAAGCACGTTTAGGTTCGGTGGAAGCTATTTTGAACAGCGCGGTGTTAAGTGATTTATATCAAACACCGATTGAAGTCATTCGTTATCAACAACGGTTATTTGTGTTACATGCCGAATCAGGACAGATCGATCATGCCCATTGCCATCACTAGGCTTATTCGCGCCCATTACATAGAGAGCCATTAGCTTATGTTTGTTTTCAAGACAGTCAATGTGCTGCGTAGTATGGCGGCATTGTTTCAGTACGATTTCATGTGGCATGCGTTATTAGCAGGGGCCATAATCGCCCTGTTAGCCGGTGTGGTGGGATTTTTTGTGGTGTTGCGTCAGCAGAGCTTTGCCACCCACGCCTTGAGTCATATTGGTTTTGCCGGTGCTTGCGCGGGTATTTTGTTAAGCGTCAACCCCCTGTGGGGTCAATTGCTATTAACATTAATGGCCGCGGGCTTAATGGCGATTATGCCAGATAAAATGGAACGCAAAGATACCGTTATCGGTTTAGTATTAGCCTTTGCGTTGGGTTTGGGTAGTTTGTTTTTATTTTTAGCCAATGATTTTGCTGGTAGTGCATCGCATATTTTATTTGGCGATTTATTCAGTGTATCGAGTGCCAGTTTGTGGTTGATGGCACTGTTGAGTATGATTTCTTTAGTCGTGTTAGCCATGATGGCAAAAGGTTTATGGTTGAGTAGTCTATTGCCGGAAATCGCTGCTGCTCGTGGTTTAGCTTTAAAAAAGATCAATGTAGTGTTTTTTATGGTCTTAAGTGTAGCGATTACGCTAACGTCGCAAGCCGTCGGTATTTTATTGATTTTCACCTTGTTAGTTGGCCCGCCTGCGATGGCATTGCAATGGACAGGTTGCTTTTGGCGCGGTTTAGCATTAAGTGTGGCGTTAAACATCGGTTTTGTGTGCTTAGCATTAGTGATCGCTGCGATGTCCAATTGGCCATTAAGTTTTTGTTTGAGTGCTTTGGTTTTTGGCAGTTATAGTTTGTTATGGGGATTTGGGAACCGCACATGTTAAAAAATATCGTCAAAAGTTTTAATCGTTATTTTGGCCGGCCAGAAATTATCGTATTGATCGCCACGCTGTTGTTGATTATGTGGGTTTTTGCCTATGCAGGACAATTATTAGCACCGGTATTTGCCAGTATTGTAGTCGCTTATCTATTGCAATGGCCGATTCAACGCTTGGAGCGCTTAAAAATACCGCATGTTGGCGCGGTATTGGTGGTGTATTTAGCTTTTATGAGTGTGGTGGTTTTAGGGGTGTTGGTCTTGATCCCCTTGATGTGGCACCAATTATTGAATTTGTTTAATGCCTTGCCATCGATGTTAGCCAAAGGTCAGGCACTCTTGATGGATTTACCGCGCCGTTATCCAAGTTATGTCTCAGCCAATGAAATTCAAGGCTTGATTGATGAAGTTAAAAGCCAAAGTTTAAACTTGGGACAAGAAATCCTTTCAGCGTCTTTTCGCTCATTGAGCACCCTCGTATCATTGTGTATTTATTTGATTTTAGTGCCGTTATTAGTATATTTCTTTTTGATGGATAAACGGCCGTTATTAACTTGGATCCAACGGTATTTACCGAAAAAACGGCAATTATTAGCGACCGTGTGGTTAGAAGTGTATGCCCAAATCGGTCATTATGTGCGTGGCAAAGTCGTTGAAGTGTTAATCGTCAGCCTGGCTTTTTATTTATTGTTTGCTTTGATGCAGTTTAATTACGCAATTTTATTGGCAGTATTAGTCGGGTTTTCTGTGATTATTCCTTATGTAGGCGCAGTGATTGTGACGATTCCAGTATTTATCATGGCGTTTTTACAATGGGGGCTCGTGCCTTACTTTGGCTATTTTGTATTATTGTATGGGCTATTGATTGCTTTGGATGCTAATCTGTTAGTGCCAGTGCTTTTTTCAGAAGCCGTGGATTTACATCCGGTGGCGATTATTTTAGCGGTATTGATTTTTGGTGGTTTGTTGGGTTTTTGGGGGGTGTTTTTCGCGATTCCTTTAGCTTCAGTGGTAAAAGCGGTATTAAGTGTCTTAGCCAATCGCTCAACTGATGGGTAAATAAAAAGGCATGACCTTTGGGCAACCAGCGCAACTCGAGTCCAGCAGACGTGGCGTTCGATTTTAATGAAGCCGCTAACGATGGATGATTAATTATTGGCTTTATTTTTAAAATGCATTTCAAAATAACTGTTGGGGGGCGGATTTTGTTGGCAATAGCGCACGATACCTTGCATTAAAGCGGTGGCTATTTTTTGTTGAAAATCGGGATCATTGAGTAAATTGGCTTCCGTGGGATTACTGATGAAACCGGTTTCGACTAAAATAGAAGGGATATCGGGTGATTTTAATACCACAAAACCGGCTTGTTCGACGCTTCTGGCATGCAAAGGTGTCATGGGGGTTAATTGCTGTAAAAGATCGCTGCCCAGCGACAAACTATCTTGATTCGTCGCTGTTTGCGACATATCTAAGAGTATCGATTTTAATTGTCGATTGGTAGTTTTAAAGGGCAAGCCGGCAAATTCGGAACTGTTTTCTGCTTGAGCTAGCCATCTGGCTGCTTCAGAGGTGGCGCCGTGTTGCGATAGGGCAAAAACAGAAGCACCTAAAGCATCATCATTGCTAAAAGCATCGGCATGCACAGACATAAACACATCGGCATGATAACGCCTGGCTAAATGCAAACGTTCCCTTAAGGTAATGAAATAATCCCCTTGCCGCGTTAATTTAGCCTTGATCCCTGCTTGTTGATTGAGTAACTGAATTAAACGTTTACCAATGGCGAGTACCACGGTTTTTTCCATTAAATGATTAGCGGCAACTGCACCTGAATCTTTGCCGCCGTGACCTGGATCAATCACTATTCTGACTAAGCGGGCATCACTGGAATGAATGCCAACGACGTCGGGAATGGGTTTGGTGCTCGCTTTAAGGGCGGGGGAATTAAGTGCAGGGGTATTGAAATGATTAAGGTCAAGTGGTTCAGTGCTTGGGTTAGTGCTTACAGTCTCCTCCTTTGGCGTTAAAATCACGGTGATTGTTTGTTGGTGTTGTTGAGGGTTGTCATCGACCAAGAGAGCATAGTTGCAACTTTGGGCCAAATCAAGCACTAAACGGACATTACCAACATCATCGGGGCCAGGTCCAAAGCGAATTTGCTGGATCAATCCATGGTCTTGAATTTGTTTTGGCATAGCAGAGCTAATGGTGGTGCTACTTAAATCGATGACTAAACGATTTGGCTTGCTTAACGTGAAAGCCGAAGCAAGGGCGTTATTTTTCAATTGCAAAACCACGGTAGTTTGGTGTGCGCGTTGGTGGATTTCCAAGTAATTGAGTTTGGCAGTGGTAGTGATAGGATGGGCAGTATCAGATGGCGTGATCAATGGGTTAATATTATCCGCTATGCTAAAGGGCGCTATGCTCAAAAGCCACAAGCTTACGCCGATTAGGGTGAGTTTTTGCAGCATCGTTAGCGTCTTTTAGCGCAAATAGTTTGCATATTATAAATCAACACTGCATCTTGACGCTTATTGTGAAAGACGATATGCGGGTGATAATGCTGTAAAAAAGCCTGGATAACCGTATCTCGTTTTAATGCCTGATCATTTTGATTGAGGCGAATAGCGATCCAATCGTAAACACAAGGGGTTTGTAAAGTAGAATGCAAATCTTTTTGATCTTGGCCGTTAAGGCGCTGAACATCTTCATTGTTAGCCGCTTCATAAAAATTCACTTCTTTGCTATTGCTATAAAATTTAGCATTAACAGCCGTGTTCTGGTGTAACCACTGGCCTGCTTGTTGGACATAGGCTTTAGAATACCCAAAGCGAATAATGCCGCCTAACGCGATAAGGATCAGCATGAACAGTAATGTTGGAAAAAACCAATGACGCCCGGTGATAGAGGGATTTTTGGTTTGATAGTGTTCATAGAGCCGATTTAAAGCAAAAGGTACCCAGCTTAACCACAATAAGGCTAAAAAGGCGGGATAACGTGGTGCTAAAAAATAGCGCTCAAAGGTAAATAACAGTAGCATGACGAGATTGACTAACAGTAACCAATACAAAAGGGTTGCTTGACCAGAGTGATTACTAATTAATTTTTGGCTTTGACCATACACGGCTAAGAGGGCAATAATCGGATGCATGACACTGACCGTGATATATAAGCATAAACCCACTAAACCGCTGATTAAGAGTAAATTTTGCGTAGGTGCGGAATCTGCATTTAAAATCGCTTGAGCTATCAACGCCGCATCGGCACGGAGTTGTTGGCTCAAGTGGGGTAATAATTGCATTAATTGTTGTTGATATTCATCGAGACGCGACGTAGGATTCGGACTTTGGTTTAATTGTGTGTGAATGACATGATAAATGAATAATAAAAACAACACGCTAATAAACACTAGATTAGCACGACACCACAGGCGCCATTTAAATGCCAAGCGATGATGCGGCATGGCAAAAATCGCCATTGGTGCTGCGATGAGCATTAATAAACCTTCAACACGAAATAAAAACGCCACCCCCATACTTAAACCAAAGTAAAACGCATGCTTTAATTGACGGCGCTGCATAAAACGAATTAAAAAACACACGGCGAGCAAGGCAAACGCCCAATAACCGGATTCCCGGGTGGCATAGACGCGAATACTATTTAAAAAGGGAAATAATAAAATGACTAAGGCGGCAATTTTTTGCGTGCGTTGGGTGGCGCCTAATAATTTACTCAAGACCACAAAACTTAAGCATAATAAGGCTTGAGCAAGCGTGTTGAAAAGATGAAATGCCGCCACTAAAGGCAGCATGGTAAAATGGCTTAAGCTTACGCAAACGATGGGGAAAAAAGGCCATGGGTAAACTTTTACTGCAGTATGCCAACCCGATTGCCAAAAAATATGCGCGGTATTGATAAACGTAATGGAATCAGGATCAATCGGCCGGCTTGAACACAGTTCTGCTAGGCTAAGCAATAGACTCACGATAACGGTAAAATACAGAGATTGTTTGAAGGATAATTGTTGCCAAGTCTGGATGATTTTATGCATATACCGCTCGCCATGAAAGATGCGATATTCTGTCAGAATATACGCACAATGGCGAGCGGTAATTTAAAGACACACTATTTACAGTACCCATTAAAGTTATCAACGTTAACGCAGTTAGTCCCAGGCTTCGTCTGGGAGACAATCGACTTTGAAGCAGTCTGGGGGAGAGGTTTTATTATGCATTTTGCTTTCTGTTTATTTAAGTATTTTCCTTACGGTGGTTTACAGCGTGATTTTATAAAAATTACCCGCGCGGCTTTAGCGCGTGGCCACCACATCACCGTCTTTACTATGGCGTGGCAAGGCCCAATCGAAGCGAATGTCGTCATTAAATTACTGCCGAATCGCGGCATCAGCAATCATCGACGCGCTTGGTTATTTTCCGAACAAGTGCGGGCGTGTCTGGCGCGGCAGCATTTTGATGCGGTCTTAGGTTTTAATCGTCAAGCGGGCTTAGATTTTTATTTTGCTGCAGATCCTTGTTTGGCAGTGCAATTATCGTTTTGGCAACGGTTGTTACCGCGTTATCGCTGTTATTTGGCGCTGGAGCGCGCTGTGTATGGCAGTAAGACAACAACACAGCTTTTATTGCTTGATCCTAAGCAACAAGCGTTAAGTCAGGTTATTTACCACACGCCTGATGCGCGCTTTAGCGTGATTCCACCCGGCATTGATCGGCCGCTGCGCGTAAATCAAGCGATGGCGCGTGCACAAGTGAATTTAACCGTATCAGCTACCGAGCGAGTTTTATTGGCGGTGGGTTATGATCAAAAACGCAAGGGTATAGAGCGCAGTTTGATCGCGTTAGCAGCATTGCCACAAGCATTACGTCAGTCGGTGCAATTATGGGTGGTGGGCTCGGTAGGAATCGATGCAGCGCAGTGTCAAGCTAAGGCCTTAGGCATTGGTGCGCAAGTGCATTTTTTAGGCAATCGTCAAGATGTTTATACCTTGATGCAAGCGGCGGATTTATTGCTGCATCCTGCTTATCAAGAAACCGCTGGCATGGTGTTAGTGGAAGCCCTAGCCAATGGTTTGCCGGTGTTAGTGACTGAGAATTGTGGCTATGCGTTTCATGTGGCAAAAGCAAGTGCAGGGAAAGTCGTGCCAGGGGGGGGTGATTACAGTCAAATCACGTATAATGCAGCGCTTCATGACAGTCTTTTAACGTTAATGGATAAGTGCTGGCAAGCCAATGCCTTGCATTATGCCGAAAGGCAAGATTTATTTACTATGCCGACCCAAGTGATTAAACGGCTTGAGCAATTCGCATGTTATGAGTAACAAACTCTATGGTTAAACCTAAATTTTATTCACCAAATCCATTGAAATTAGCCGTTAAGCCTAATGGTTGGGATTTGTTTGCCTTGATGGTAGTGTTTGCTGGCATTTTAGTGTTTGCCAGTGCAGCTAAGCAATTTAATCTGCCGTTTCATTTTGGTGATTCCATTGCCATTAGCCTCAATCCGAGCGCGTTGCCAGGTTATGCTTTGCAAACTGTTTTGCGGATGGCGATTGCTTTGCTTTGTTCGTTATTGTTCACTTTTGTGTTTGCGACATGGGCGGCGCGTAGCAAACGGGCTGAAAAATTCATTATTCCCGTTATCGATATTTTGCAATCGGTGCCGGTGTTAGCGTTTTTATCTTTAACCATTGTCGCTTTTATTAAATGGTTTCCTCATAGCTTACTGGGACCCGAATGCGCTTGTGTGTTTTTGATTTTTACCGCTCAAGCCTGGAATATGGCATTAAGTTTTTATCAAAGTCTCAAAAGTGTCCCTAAGGATTTTATTGAAGCGGCGAATTTATTCGGACTGTCCAGTTGGCAAAAATTTTGGCGGATCGAAGTACCGTTTGCGATGCCAGCTTTATTGTGGAATATGATGATGTCGATGTCGGCCAGTTGGTTTTCACTGGTCGCATCTGAAGCAGTGATGGTAGCCGGCCACGAAGTGGCATTGCCTGGCATCGGTGCTTATATCGGCACGGCGATCCGACAAGCGAATATGACTGCTATCGTTTATGCGATTATCGCGATGCTGGTGGTGATCCTGCTTTACGATCAACTCCTCTTTCGGCCGTTAATTAAATGGTCTGAAAAATTTAAAATGGATCAAACAGCGTCCGATAAGACGGCGAGTTCGTGGTTGATGAATTTGTGGTTAAGAACCAAAGTGTTACGTTCCATTGCTGCTTGGGTGGGTATGCAAGGTGATAAATGTGTTAATTGTCAATGGTTTAGAGTTAAAAGCCATCGGCCTGGTTGGCAAATATCCGATAAAGTGGAAAAACGCTTAAATAGTAGTTGGAATATTATTGTCATGTTGATTTTCTGTGCGGCAGCGTTTTCATTAATCCGCTTTATTAACGTTAATTTAAGTAGTCATGAAGTATGCTATGTAGTCGAATTGGGTTTATTTACTGGGGCTCGCGTCGTGGCCATGATTCTTATTTGTACGCTGATCTGGGTGCCGCTCGGCGTATGGATCGGTTTGCGTCCGCAGGTCGCTGTCATCGCCCAACCTATCGCACAATTTTTAGCGGCTTTTCCCGCTAATTTATTATTTCCTGTGGTAGTCTTCATTATTATCAAGTGGGATTTGAATGTTAATGTCTGGACGACACCCTTGATGATTTTAGGAACGCAATGGTATGTCTTGTTTAATGTCATTGCCGGTGCATCGGCGATCCCTAAAGATTTAAAGCAAGTGGCTGAAAGTCTCGGTGTTAAGGGTTGGTTGTGGTGGCGTAAATTAATCTTGCCTGGGATCTTCCCTTATTATATTACCGGTGCGATTACGGCAGTAGGCGGTGCTTGGAATGCGAGTATTGTCGCTGAAGTCGTTATTTGGGGTCATACGACATTGCAAGCCAAGGGCTTAGGGGCGTACATCACGCGTTATACGGGTGATTTCGTTCATACTGTACTGGGTGTCAGTGTCATGTGTGTCTTCGTGTTAATATTAAACCATTTATTGTGGCGGCCATTGTATCGTTTTGCCGTTAATCGTTATCAATTTGAATAAGCTGAGGTGCGCATATGGTGACTAATGCTGAAGAAGTAAATAAAATAGCAGCACTATTTAAAGGCGATGCAAATGAACAGATTGATCAAACTGAAAAAACACAGACAGATGTCTGGTTATTAACGCAAGAGACTAACCAAAAGATTCTTGAAGCGCAACAAGCACTTAGCGAACCTGCCGTTGAACAGCAAACGCCGAGTGATTCGCCAAGCCCCACGACGCAAGTCATTGACGAAGTGAAGCGCGAAACTAAACTAGCTGCTGTCGAAAAGACTGCTGAAAAAATCCAAGAAGCGGTTAAAGAACACAGCCCAACAGTCGTAAAAGCGGAAATGAAATTCGCTGATGAATTATTGAAAGATGCCAAAGCATTGTTAAAAGAAGGTGAAAAAGCGGTTAAAGATGTGTTAAGTAGTGTGGTCTCGAAAATAGGTGGCAAGTGAGATGTTAATAAAATATTTGAAAATGGTCAGTATTCCGTTATTATTTATCAGCCCATTGGCACTGGCGGATATTGATGCGGTGCTGCCTTCACTGGCCGGGGGCATCGATTTGCCCAATTACTATGCATGTGAACAAATCAAAAAGCAATGTGTGGCTCGACACGACGCCAGAGATTTAGAAAGCCAGATCAGCTGTATTCAGCAACACTATGGTACCGACGTGGTTTGCCGTCAAACACAAGCTTTAGAAGCGCAAACGGGGGTATTGCCAGCATTAAACGCTATTCACACCGTAGGCTTGGTGACGTGGTTTTCAGTGCATTATTCCGCCGATGGCATCGATAATTATTATTTGCTTGATAATACGGGACATTTGCTGGGTTTAGCATCTTCACAAAATCCTTTATTGGCGCAAAATCCTTTATATGTGTCATTTATGCGCGCTTATCCGAGTGGTGCTTTACAATCCCAGGTGGGGACATCGCGCGCTAAGACGCCGACAGCGATTCGAAACCAACAAGATGGCAGTAGCCAATGGGTATTTACGCAATTATTAAAGAAACAGGATTGTGTCGCTTGTGACGTGGTGGGTGCTGCTGATATCGCGTATTATTTTGATTCAAAGGGTCAATACCAAGGCTTACAATTGATATTCATTCATCCGATATCTGATTTACATCATGTTTCTGGGCATTTTTGAGCGACGATTTCATTATTTAATGGATTCTGAAAGCGTTATCAATGAGGTTAATGCTAGGATTCTCTTTTCTATTAAAAGGAGAGTTTTTATGTTAAAACCTAAAATAACGGTGAGCTTAATCATGGCAGGGGGCTTGACGCTGTTAGCGTTGAGCGCTTATGCGAAATCGGTTTTTTTGATGACGCTGGTGCGTTAGTCATGAAAAGTGTCCAACAAAAACCCAAACTTTATCAAATTTGGAACATTTCCGAGCAGAAAATCACTTTGGATGTCGTTAATAAAGCCAATGGTGCTCAAGCGGGTTATGCTTCAACACTGGATCCTCATAATGGTTCAGCGTTTGTCTACAGCGGCATGCAGCCTCCTTTGACTTGGGTGTGTACGGTTCCTGCAGTGGCGCCGAAAGCCGCTCAAAAAATGGCTTGTAACACGGTATTGAAAGTAAGCAATTATCCCACGCGCTTATTGCAGTTAAAAACAACCGATGGTAATTATTGGTTATTTGAAAATAAAACCCAAGCAGACTTTAAACCGACCCTTAAAGCGTCGTTAACCGGTCGCCATTTATTGAAATAGTTTATTCAGAGGGTGCTCGCACCTAAATGCGTGTTACGTTTAACCATTAAGTAAGCGTGATGTGTTTTCATTTAGGTGTAAAGCCCATTGGAATCGCTTTTGTGGCTTTCTAAAGGGGACGATTGCCATAGGTACTCTTTATGTCTTTTGGATATGGCAGCTTAACCCGTTGATGGATGTATGAAAATTTATGCTAGATGACCAACAAGCGCGCATAACTGCGTTAGATCCCACGCGGTCATTTATCGTTCGAGCGCCTGCAGGCTCTGGTAAGACCGAATTATTGATTCAACGGTTTTTAGTTTTATTAGCCAATGTTGAATCACCCGAACAAATTGTCGCTATCACCTTTACCCGCAAAGCTGCTGCTGAAATGCGTGAACGCATCATTAAGCAATTACAGTTAGCCACAAAGCCTTTAGCCATCGATGCTCCTTTGCATCAACAATTAACGTGGCGTTTAGCACGCAGCGCGCTTGATCGCGATCAGCACCAACAGTGGCGATTATTACAACAACCCGAGCGCTTGCGATTAGTGACTATCGATGCGCTATGTGCCGATTTTGTACGGCAATTGCCATTGGTGTCAGGCTTGATGCACGTACGCATTCATCAACAACCGCATGAACTTTATACTGCGGCGATTCAAGCGATGTTCAATGATTTAGATGAATCAATGCCATGGCAATCTGCCTTAATTACTTTGCTTAAACACTGTGATAACCGTCTTGATCATTTGAGTGCTTTATGTCAAGCATTGTTAGCGCAACGCGAACAATGGTTGCCTTTGATGCAAGCTGCACAAGAAAATTCGGTAGCGTTAAAAAAATTACTGGAGTGTAATTTTCAAGCCTTGGTGTTAGCTGATATTGCAAGTTTGGATGCTTCACTCAGTGAGCTACAAAAAAGACAGCTATTGCCACGTTTAGCGCAAGCTGCAAGCTTAGCTTTAAAGAATTCAGCACGTTACCACGTATTTTTAAATGTCGATTCTTGGCCTACCGTGAGTATTGAAAATCAAAATTTTTGGCAAGCACTCGGGCAATTTCTGTTGACTGAAGAGGGTAGCTTGCGAAAGCGCCTCGATAGCAATGGTGGTTTTCCGCCGGCCACTAAAGCCCCTGATGCTGTCACTAAGCAAGATTGGCAGCATCATAAAGCGTCGATGCAAGCATTGTTGATGGAATTTGCACAATGCCCCGATTTGGTGTCAGCGTTACAAAATTGTGCGATTGCGCCCACGCCCCTCTTTGATGAACAAGAGTGGCCACTGTGCAGCGCCATTTTTTCACTTTTTACCCCCTTGTTAGTTTATTGGCGCTTGACGTGTGAACAGTATCAGCAAGTGGATTTTTCTGAAGTGAGTTGGCGGGCGAGAATGGCTTTAGGCGATAGAGAGAATCCTTCTGATTTGGCATTACAAATCGATTACCACGTGCACCATTGGTTATTGGATGAATTCCAAGACACATCGTTAACACAATTTGAATTGTTAAAAGCGTTAACGGCTGGTTGGCAGGCACACGATGGCCGAACCGTATTTTTAGTCGGTGATCCTTTGCAATCTATTTATCGCTTCAGGCAAGCGGAAGTGAGTTTGTTTTGGCAAGTATGGGCCCATGGCTTGGCAGATCTTCCTGTGCAAGCGTTAGCATTAACACGCAATTTTCGTTCTCAAGCAGGTTTAATTACGTGGTTCAATAGGCATTTTAGCGATTTATTTCCGTTAAATGCTAATTGGCAAGTAGGGGCGGTGCCTTATACTTCAGTGACTTCGGTGCGTCAAGAAACGTTAGCGCCGGCAGTTATTACCTGTCAATTTAGTGAAGAAAGGAGCGAAGTTGAGCATTTAATTGCCTTATTACAAGAAGAAATAGCGCGAAATTCACACGCTACCATCGCGATTTTAGTGAAAGCAAGATCGCATTTAACCGCTATTTTACCGGCGTTACAACGCCATGCTATTGCTTATCGAGCAGTAGAATTAGCAGCCTTAAGTGAGCAGCCTGTGGTGCAAGATTGCGTGTGTTTATTGCGCGCGCTTTTAAATCGCGATGATCGTTTAGCGTGGGCAGGGTTATTAAGGGCGCCCTGGGGTGGGAATCTTGATTTGGCGGATTGGCACGCCCTTTTAGATGCATCTAAACAAAGCTTTGTATGGCCTTTGGCTGCTGTAGCGCTATCGCGTGAAGGCCAAGCAAATGTTCAGCGCATTGAGCCTTTATTGACTGACATGATGGCGCAGCGCCATCGCCAATCCTTAACTCAGTGTTGGCAGGTGGCGTGGCAAGCGCTAGGCGCTGCGGATTATTGGAGCTCTCCCGTTGCGCTGGCAGCTTTTGAGAAATTCTTGCATTTATTGATGCGTGAGGAGCAAGCGGGCGATTTATTATCGTTGCCGCGTTTTGAGCGTTTATTAGCATCAACGTATTTAGAAGAAGTTGCCATGGCCAATGTGGACATTATGACGATTCATAAAGCCAAGGGTTTGGAATTTGATGTGGTGATTTTGCCGGGTTTGACGCGACGACAAGCGATAGATGAGATGCCATTGTTTGTTTTTGATTCGATAAGCAGCCCTTCTGGCCCTTTGTGGTTATTGGCGCCCATGAAAGCGGCGCATGTAAAAGCCGAGCCGCGTTATGATTTTTTACGTTATTTGCAAAAACAAAAACGGGCTTATGAGCAGCAGCGTTTGTATTATGTGGCTTGCACCCGCGCACGTGAACGCTTATACCTGTTTGAAGAGAAGGTATAAGCATCCCTGTTAGGATTTATTCGTGTTATGCTGAATCGCTGTCAAATGATCGTGCGTAAATGTCAAGAGGATTAATTCTTCATGCATTGTGCCTTTGCCTTTTTTGAACGTATAAACATAGACAGTGGTTTGATTGGCAAAAGTGTTTTCTAAGAGGGGATTACCCAATAAGTAACTGACTTCATCTTGGTTCATGCCGAGTTGTAAGGCAGCAACCCGATCGTTTGCTAAAATATTGCCTTGTTGGATGTTAGGCTTGTAAAGTAGCGGAAAATTGGACCACGAACAACCGCTAAGACAAAGACTGAAACTGAAAAAAATGATGGCTTTACGCATAAAGTGATATTTCCCGTCTGACTGAAACCCCTATGATAGCGAAAACAGGACGCTTATGTACGAAAAAATTTTACAAAAGGTGGGTTTAAAGATTACCAATCCCCGTTTGGAAATCTTAAAATTGCTTCATCAGCAAGGTTCTCACCATTGGAGTGCAGAAATAGCGCATCAATATTTAGTGGATTTGGGCGTTGATGTGGGGATTGCTACTGTTTATCGGGTGTTTACCCAATTTGAAATGTTGGGTTTAGTTAAACGGCATTCCTTTGAGGGGGATCGCAGTGTCTTTGAATTAAACGATCTAGAACATCATGACCATTTAGTGTGTGTGGAGTGCGGTTTGGTGGAAGAATTTGTCGACCCCCTTATTGAAGAGCGGCAACTAGCGATGGCTCAGAAATTTCAGTTTGCGATGACAGATCATCGTTTGGTTATTTACGGTGTTTGCGCACCATGCCGAAAATCATGAACGGGTGATTAAATACACGCCCATCATAATGACGATAATGCCGAGAATCCGAGCTGGGCTCAAGGTTTCATGGAGCCAATAATAGCCGGCAAACGCGGTTAAGATATAGCCTAAGCTAGCCATTGGATAAGCATAACTAACATCGGCACGGGACAAAACGATTAGCCACGAACCGACGCTTGCGACATAACAAACCATACCCAGAATAATATAGGGATTGCAACTCACTTGCCCAATCAGGCTAGGTAAGTGTTGCCAGCTCAAGCTAAAGCTGCCTAATCGCGTCATGCCGAGTTTTAACAGTAATTGCGCTAGGGTATTGATGACGACAGATAATAAGATATAAGGTAGGGTATTCATAAGTGCTAACCGATAAAAAATAGGATTTTAGCAAATTAGCGCGACAAAAAAATTTATTTTTGTTACAATCGAGCTGCCCTTCGATTTTATTCGAGAGCAGAAGAACTTAAAGGCGACAGCATGGTGACATGGATTTATCGAATTAAGTGATTGTTAATTTTTTTATGAGGTTTATGTAGATGTTAGGAACAGTTAAGTGGTTCAATGATGCTAAAGGTTTTGGTTTTATCGCCCCTGAAGATGGTTCGGAAGATGTATTCGTTCATTTTTCTTCGATCAATATCAACGGTTTTAAAACCTTGACCGAAGGCCAACGCGTGCGTTTTGAAGTAACACGTGGCGATAAAGGCTTACAAGCTACCGACGTTGAAAGCACCGATAATTAATTTCTGAGTGGATTTTGAGCCACAGGTATTAATGTCAATCCCGCACCTAAACTTAAGCGCGGGATTTTTTTTGACTAAAAATGCTAAAATCAGCTTATTTTAATTTCAATTATGCGAAAAAAATGCTGAGTCGTGATTTTTATTAAAAACTTAGAATGGCTACGGATAAGCTTCTTACGCTATCGGTAGTCAAAATTTAAGAAAATAGCACAATTATTTTTGTTTAAGTGCAGTATTGATGCTTTTTTTAGTTATAATGGTCAGGACGAACTGGTCAAACGGTTTGTTTTAAACCTAAGTTGAGAGTGGGACGGATTTTTTATTGACTTAGGTCATTGTTAATTTTTTTTGTGAGGTTTTGTAGATGTTAGGAACAGTTAAGTGGTTCAATGATGCTAAAGGTTTTGGTTTTATCGCTCCTGAAGATGGTTCAGAAGATGTATTTGTCCATTTTTCTTCGATCAATATCAATGGTTTTAAAACTTTGACAGAAGGTCAACGCGTACGTTTTGAAGTAACACGTGGCGATAAAGGCTTGCAAGCAACAGACGTAGAAAGTTCTGACAATTAATTTTTAACGGTTCTTAAACCGTTACTATTAATGTTAATCCTGCACTTGAATTTATTCGTGAATTTAAGTGCGGGATTTTTTTTGGGTTAATAATTATCGAAATAGCCCGTAGATGCCACAAATCACCGCCAAAATAGTTAGCACTAAAATATCCGTTAACAAATGACGCTTAAGGCGACTCTCTTTTTAACTCAGATTGAAGGTTTGAAACAGATTAGCCCCGGGTTGTGCTACCGCTTAACCGTGGGCTAAATCTTTGGCCTACCGTAAGCATAAAGTAGAAAAAACTCGTTATTCAGAGTGGTAATTGACGCAAAAAAGTCATCAAGGTTTAGCGAGTAAAGGTGTAGGGAGAGAAACCTTTGCGCAAGGGTTAGTCGCTTGATTTTAACGTGATTTGCAAAGCATGAATGGGTAAAGGAATTAAATCCATCAGCCTAGTATAAATTTCCCGATGCGCCTTGATGCGCGACAAAGGCTTTAAACATTCAGCATGGATAATAAGCTGGAAATGTTTGCCACCGGCTGCTGCCCCAGCATGACCACGGTGGTTTTCGCTATCATCGATGATTTCCAAGTGTTGATAGGGTAAATCTGCTAAACGGTGGCGAATCAATTCACGTATATCCATAAGTTAGCCTCTATGTCGGGTGCTTGACATGCTTAGCAATAAAAACACTTTGTAACATCACAAAAATAATCGTTAGGCCAAGGGTGCCAAATAATTTAAAATTAACCCACGTATCGGTATTGTAATGATAAAGCACGTAAATATTGACTACTCCCAGGCATAAAAAAAACCATCCCCAAGCGCTCGTTAAATGGCGCCAAATGGGATTAGGTAATTGAATGGTATTTTCGAGCATCCGTTGCATCAAGGGTTTGGCGGTAAAGTGACTGATGAAAAAAGCCAGTGAAAAAGCCCAATCGATGGCGGTTGGTTTCCATTTGATGAAAAGTTCATTATGTAACAGTAACGTGGCGCCACCTAAAACGATAATTAAAATCATGGTGATCACTACCATCGGTTCGACGCGGTTATAAACCAGCTTATAAAACAAACATTGTCCAATGGCAGCGGCGATAGCGGCCCACGTAGCAGCGTAGATGCCAAAGAATTTATAAATAATAAAAAACAATAAAATGGGGAATAAATCGGTTAATACTTTCATAAGGGTGACCAGTTAAGACAATGCTGCGATTATACAGACTCTATCACTATTCTGCGACACACCGTGGTTGTTCTGTAGCGCAAAGAATAATCGCCAGAGATCGCAGTTGTTCATTTTAACATTTAGTATTAACGCTTTTTGTGGCAAAGTCGCACTATAACTTTATAACTGCTCGTATTAATATTAATTAATAATTTCAATTTTCTCTAAAAAGAATTAATATGCACTTATTGATATGCAATAAGAATAATAATT
>CAISUE010000019.1 GCA_903888615.1 uncultured Gammaproteobacteria bacterium | reverse complement strand
TTTTATCTATTAATAATTTATCGAGCCAAGTTTTGTTATTGTATGTAGTTGTATCATTCAATTCCGCATCATTTTCTTCGAGTGGTGAAATAAGATTACTGTATAAATTCAATACGCCTTGTTCAGCTTGCCCCGTTAAAGAATAAAGTTGATTCACTCGGCTTTGCAAATCTGTAACCGTTTGCCAAAAACTATCCTTAAAAGAAACTTCATTCGGTAAATAAAAATCCAGTGCTTTGGTAAATAGGGCCTGATAAAAGGGTAGCTGCGTCGGCAGCTCAGCATCGGTCATGACTTTACCGAAGGTTTCTTTTTCAAAGGCTTTGATTAAGCTTGGCTTCAGTGCATTTAAACGGATTAAAATGGCTTGGCGGTAAGCATCGAAGTGCCACGCTAAAAAACGCGGCGTTTCTTTAGAAAAAATCTGCGCGGAGTTTTTCGTTAACACATGCAATTGTTTTGCATTCAAAAACGCTAAGCCATTGTAATTTTGAACACTGGCAATCGCCGACTCAAAATCATGCGTTTGCTGATACTGTTTAACGAGCACATTGACCGCGATAATTCCTTCAGCCGTTTGATTATAATCAATATAATGCAAGGATGCTGTACGTTGATCAAAGATTAACGATCCTAAATAAAGTAGGCTATCTTGTGGCATTTCTGGCAATTGATAGATAAGATAACCACTGGTCAGCCCATAGCGTACTTCTTGGGCAATGATTTTGATGGCGGAACAAATGGCGTATTCCAAGCGCCTTTGCCGCGCTTCTGGTTCAATGTCTTTTTTTAACGTCGCATTTTGATAGTGACGTCCTGCATAGTCATGATCATTATTGAGTAAATAAGTAACAAAAGACAGAAAACGATCATTTTCCGTTCGTATTGCCGCTAATAAAGCGGATTTTGCATCAAGCAGAATCGCGGTATTGGACGTTATTGCGGCGGATTCATGGGGCGCACTTTCTGGTTTTGATAACACGAGCGGCGGCTCTTTTATAAAAGGAGAGGGTTCTTGCACTTTATCCCTTAATCCCGAAGCGTAGTGGGTAGGCTGCATTTCAATATGACCGAATAATTCGTTCAAACTCTGTTTGCTGTATTTAGAAGGATTAGAGGACGTATCGTCAGCGTGTTTAGCCCATTTGTTAAATTGAGCATTAAGATCACCGACAAGGTATGCGAAATCAGATTCAACCGGTTTTTTTAAGTCTTTTTGCCGAAAACATGTATAGCTCCCTAAATTAAATTAATCATTATTATTTTCCTAGCAGCTATCGTACAGGCGAGAAGCATCGCCTTTTGACTATATCATATTTTTTATTGACTAATAATCAAAAATAATTAACCGGTATCCTTAGGTGAATAGCACTGGATGATATTTTGGCTATTCATCAATATCCGTGATAATTACGGTGTTATCGCAAAAAGTTAGTTGATTTTGTAAAATGGGCCATTTGAAATGGACTTATTGGCTAAATGATCCGTTTTAAATGGCGGCATTTCCAAAAGACTTTAGTATCTATTTAGCCTATTTTTCGTAGAAGCTTGCTAGTGGGGACTGGCATCGATGGGAGATTTTAAGGGAGAGAAAGCTGAATAGATTCAGATTTTATTTTACTAATGCTCTATTCTTACACTAGAGCCAAAGATTTGGTAGCATTTCCCTTTATGTGTGCGCTACCGCTTAACCCCAGGCTGAAATCACAAAGGCCCTCGGGCTTCTAGGTCTTTTTTCTTTACCTAAATTCTTTCTAGAGCTTATAGTTCACATGCGATTGCCCTGGATCAGCACGCGCATTGTCGCAATTTTCATACCAAAGAAGCTATTTCAGACTACAATGCTTGATCTAACTTACAATTAAAGATCAAGGTTCTCATGACGATGGCGGTAGATGTCTTGCTGGTAGATGGTTCTTCGTATTTATATCGGGCATATCATGCACTGCCGCCTTTGATGAATTCCAAAGGCATGGCTACCGGCGCAGTTTATGGTGTGGTGCACATGCTTCGAAAATTACAAACAGACGTAAAGGCAACCTATTTTGCTGTAGTATTTGATGCCAAAGGCAAAACCTTTCGCGATGAATTGTTTGAAGCTTATAAAGCCCATCGGCCTTCGATGCCGGATGATTTACAACAACAAATTGCCCCTTTGCATGCGATTATCAAAGCCCTTGGCATCCCTTTATTAATGGTCGATGGGGTGGAAGCGGATGATGTCATTGGGACTTTGGCTCAAGCCGCCGCCGCTGACAATTTAAACGTTATGATTTCCACCGGGGATAAAGATTTTGCGCAATTAGTCAATGATCGTATTCTCTTAAGTAACTCAATGACCAATACGTTATTAGATGCTGCAGGGGTAGTGACGAAATTTGGTGTAAAGCCCAGCCAAATCATCGATTACTTAACCTTGATTGGCGACAGTTCCGATAATATTCCTGGCGTACCAGGCGTGGGGCCCAAAACGGCGGCTAAATGGTTGCAAGCTTATGACACGATCGATAATCTGCTTGCCCACCGTGGTGACTTAAAAGGTAAAGTGGTTGAAAATTTAGCGAATGCGATCCCACAATTTGCTTTTGTAAAGCAACTGTTGACGATCAAGTGCGATGTGCCGCTGGAGTGTGGTCATGGCGATTTAATCTTGCAAACGGCGAATAAAGCCGCTTTAAAAACCCTGTATAGTGAGATGGAATTTAAAACTTTATTACGCGACCTATCCGGTGATACGCAAAGTGATTTGTTCACAGAATCCACTGCTATTATCGTTGAAAAAATCATGGAAAGTACCGATTTTCAATTCCATACGGTCTTGGCTGAATGCCAATTGCAAATCGTATTAGATAAATTACAGGCAGTCGATGCGTTTGCTTTGGATACTGAAACCAATGCGCTGAATACTTTAACAGCTGAAATTGTGGGAATATCGTTAGCGTTTGATGGCATGGATGGCTATTACATTCCTTTTCGTCATGATTATTTGGGTGCGCCATTGCAACTCAATCGCGAGCATGTATTTAAGGTGTTAAAGCCGTATTTAGAATCCAGTAAAAAAGTAAAAATTTTGCAAAATGCCAAATTTGATCTCAATGTATTAAAAAATTATTCGATTACGTTAGCTGAACCAATCATCGATACGCAGTTACAATCTTATGTGTGGCGCAGTACTGAACGCCATAATATGGATGCGTTAGCGGCAAAATATTTACATACCAAAACCGTGTCATTTGAAGAAGTTGCTGGTAAAGGCGTGAAACAATTGCACTTTAATGAGATTGATTTAGCCATAGCTGCTCCTTATGCCGCCGAAGATGCTGTGATTACCTGGCGTCTGTATGAATCGTTTCATGAAAAATTACGCCATGAGCCAGCGTTATTATCCGTGTTAAATACGATTGAATTACCGCTGGTGCCGATTTTAGCGAAATTAGAGCGCCAAGGGGTATTGATCGATGCCAGTTTATTAAAAGCGCAGAGCCATGATTTAAATAAACGCTTATTAAAATTAGAACAGCAAGCATTTGTGTTAGCAGGTCAAGCGTTTAATTTGAATTCGCCTAAGCAATTACAAGACATTTTATTCGGTAAATTGGCGCTGCCATGCACCCAAAAAACGCCAACTGGTCAAGCCTCGACTTCAGAAGAGGTATTGCAAGATTTAAGTGGTGAATTCGAATTACCGCGGGTAATTTTAGAATTTCGCAGCTTGGCTAAATTAAAATCCACGTATACCGATAGTTTGCCGGACCAAATATCAGCCAAAACAGGGCGAGTGCATACGTCGTATCAACAAGCGGTGGTGCCAACCGGGCGGTTATCCTCCACCAATCCTAATTTACAAAATATCCCCGTGCGTACCCTCGATGGTCGAAAAATTCGTCAAGCTTTTATTGCCCCGCCGGGTTATAAACTACTCGCTGCCGATTACTCACAAATCGAATTGCGGATCATGGCTCATATGGCGCAAGATAAACGCTTATTAGCCGCTTTTGCAGCTAATGAAGATATTCATAAAGCAACAGCAGCTGAAGTTTTTAATACCCCACTGGAAGCAGTCACTGCTATTGAACGACGCAATGCCAAAGCGATTAATTTTGGCTTAATGTATGGCATGTCGAGTTTTGGCTTAGCCAAACAATTGACTATTTCCAGGGACTCAGCCCAACATTACATCGATGCCTACTTTGCGCGTTATCCGGATGTCAAAATTTATATGGAAAATACCCGCTTAAAAGCCCATGAATTGGGTTATGTGGAAACATTATTTGGCCGGCGCTTGTATTTACCAGAAATCAATGCGAAAGCCGTGATGCGAGTGAAAGCGGCTGAACGTGCCGCCATTAATGCACCCTTGCAAGGCACTGCGGCAGATGTGATTAAAAAAGCCATGATCAGCATTGATCAATGGTTAATCGAATCCCAAGCGCCCATTCAAATGATCATGCAAGTCCACGATGAACTCGTTTTTGAAGTGCGTGACAATTATGTCGAACTCGCCACTCAAAAAATTCGGGCTTTGATGTCAGGGGCAGCTAATTTTGCTACCCCCTTAGTGGTCGATATCGGCACGGGAGACAATTGGGATCAAGCGCATTGATCCATGTTATGCCTAAGCTTAACGTTAGGTAGTTACGCAATGACAAGTTCCTGTCGTTGGATGATAAATTCCTGTTTCACTAGCATACTTACTACAGCAACTATCACATTTAGTAGAACTGGACTGATTACTACATCCGGCATAGGCGCTGGATGAGACAAATAAAACCGTTGCCGTGAACATGAGTAAGATTTTTTTAAAAAAGCTAATCGACATAGTTTAAGTCTCTTTGTTTTAGTGCAGTTATTTCCGTTAGAACTATACCATTTTTTCGCTGGATGATAAGACCTTATTTCACCCCCTATACTGATTGCAGAAATGCTCATAGGAACTTGGGTGCTTTCAGTTAATGCAATCAGCCCTTTTGTAACCTACAAGTTACGTTATTTTTACAGCTTTAAAGCGCAAATAATGGTCCATGATGACTAAGGCAGTCATTGCATCGACAATCGGTACGGCACGCGCTAAGACGCAAGGGTCATGACGACCTTCTGCTTTAAAAGTGCACGCGTGATGATCGGTGGTGACCGACTGTTGTGGCAAGCGAATGGTGGACACGGGTTTGAAAGCGACGCGAAAATAGATATCGGCGCCACTGCTAATGCCACCCAAAGTGCCGCCAGCGTGATTGCTTTGAAGATGAATGGCGCCCCCTTTCATGCTAAAAGCATCGTTGTGTTCAGAACCGAGCATGCCAACACCTTCAAAACCTGAACCCATATCAAAACCTTTGACCGCATTAATACTCAGCATCGCTTTCGCTAAATCAGCCGATAGTTTATCAAACACGGGTTCGCCTAGGCCAATGGGTGCATTCCGAATAACCCCTTTGATAATGCCGCCGATAGAATCGCCAGCCTGTTGAACGTTTTCGATCAAGGCAATCATGTGCGGTGCAATGTCAGGATCCGGACAACGAATAATCGTTTGTTCAATAGCCTCTAGCGTCACGTGTTGATAAGGGATCTCCGTGCGAATGTTGCCCACTTGTTCAACGTAACTCAAAATATCGATATTTAATTGCTCTTTTAAATATTTTTTAGCAATCGCACCAGCAGCGACGCGCGCTAAGGTTTCACGCGCACTGGCGCGTCCTGAACCGCGAAAATCACGAAGGGTGTATTTGGCTTGATAGGTGTAATCAGCATGCGAAGGGCGGTAGATATTTTTTAACGCCGTATAATCTTCAGGCCGCATATCGTGATTGTAAGCCATTAATAAAATCGGGGTGCCAGTTGTTTTTCCTTCAAATACACCCGATAAAATATGAATGGTATCGGCTTCGCTGCGCGGCGTTGTGATGGCACTTTGGCCAGGTTTGCGGCGATCTAATTGGTGTTGAATATCGTCATGGCTGAGGATTAAGCCAGGCGGGCAGCCATCGATAATGACGCCAATGGCGCCCCCATGGGATTCCCCACACGTCGTGATGCGAAATAATTGTCCAAAGCTATTGCCTGCCATTAAGTGGCTCCGGAAGTTAAACGAGTCGCTAGGGTTAATAAAAACGTTTCGGTTTGCTGCCAGCTTAAACAAGGATCGGTAATCGATAAACCATTGAGGTCAAGTGCGTCGGGGTGATTGACATCAATCAATTGGGACCCTGCGGTTAAAAAGCTTTCGACCATAAAACCTTTGATTAACGGTTTTAATTCAGGCTGGTTTTTAAGGGAATCGAGAATGGCAAAGACGATATCGGGTTGTAAATGCGGGTGTTTTTTACCCTCTAACAGACAATTATCATGACTGACATCGATCAAGAGTGCTGGATTTTGAATGCCATGCTGAGTCATCAACTGGTGCACTTCATTAAGGTGCGCTAGCGAATAATTCGCAGCTTGGTTACTGCCGCGTAACACTAAATGGGCGTGTGAATTACCGTGACTTTGGATTTCATAACCGTCTAGCATCGTCACTTGGGCTGATTGAGCTGCGATGACACTATTGACGCCAATGACTAAAGAACCGTGGGTAGGATTTTTTAAGCCAACAGCACAATCCAGTGTAGATGCAAAGACCCGGTGTTGTGGATCTTCACTGCTGCGTGCACCAATAGCGACCCAAGATAATAAATTCAAAAACCCGCTGGCATTATCGGTGAATAATGCTTCATCGGCGATAGCCAACCCTAAATGGATCACCGCAATCATCATCGCGCGACTATAAGCTAAACCTGCTTCAATATCTGCTTTGGCAAAAGGATCGGGTTGATTAACAGGCCCCATCCAACCGGTCGTGGTGCGTGGCTTTTGAATATAGACCCGCATCACACATTTTAAAACATGGCCGATTTTTTTATTGAGGATACTCAAACGTTGAGCATATTCTAAAACGGCTGCTTCAGGCCAAGCGGAACAAGGGCCAATGATCATCAATAAACGTGAATCTTGATTTTCGAGAATGGCTTTAACATCGGCTCTATCACGAGTGATTTGTTGTAAGTGAGCATGGGTTAGAGGATACTTGCCGTTGAGCTGTTCCATCGAACTGAGTTTTTTAATGCGCGTATAAGTCATGACGTCTTTTTGAGTAAATGAAGTATTTTCGTGACACTCGAAGCAATATCGGTATCGTTAAGCACACAGTCAGTGCTTAAGTCTTGATAAATTTTTTCACGGGCAACCCACAAGCGATGAAAATTTTCCAATGGCGTGAAGTGCTCATCAAAAAACGCCGGTACACCTGTTGCCATGATGCGTTTGAATACACAGGTAGGCGGTGCGCTAAGATGAATGATATGGGCTGTGTTAAGCAAGGGTTGAAGGTGAGTATTTATTATTGTGCCGCCACCCAAGGCAAGCACCGCTATCGGTGGCAGCAAGGCGGTTTTTAAAACGTGTTGTTCTAAATCCCTAAAAAAAACTTCGCCCTTATGCTGCATGATTTGCCTGCACGTCAATGCTTCAGCATGTGTTTTTTGAAAGTACTGTTCAATAGCGCAATCTAAATCGATAAATGGTCGCTTTAATTGTCTTGCCAGTGCGCGACCGACGACCGATTTGCCGACGTGCTTAAAGCCTATTAAAATCACGTGCTTAGTCATCGATGATCGCCATCTTGGCACTTAGGGATTGCATGAGGGTGACAAAATCAGGGAAAGTTTTCATTATCGCTTGAGCATCTTCAATCAATGTGACCCCTGTGGCTAATAACCCTGCCACGCTTAATGCCATCACGGTTCGGTGATCATTATACCCTTTGACACGGGTGCCTTGCAGGGTACTTTGACAAATTATCATGCCATCGGGCTGTTCGTCTATTTTGGCACCTAAGCGGCTTAAGCCTTCACACATAGAATGAATGCGATCCGTTTCTTTAAAGCGGGCTTGCGGTGCATGGGTGATGATCGTCTTACCTGTTGCATAACAACCCACAACCGCCAGTGTGGGGACTAAATCCGGGATATCGTTGGCATCGATAACGATGCCGGTTAATATTTTACCACCGCGAATAATGAGTCGCGTAGCTTCAACAGTAATATCAGCCCCCATGGTTTGCAGTAAAGGAATTAAGCGTTTATCGCCTTGCGCGTCATTAAAATCCAAGCCTAATACGGTTACCGTGCCACGACACAAAGCTGCGGCAGCAATGAAATAAGAGGCTGAAGAAAAATCGCCGCCAATGTTAATGGTAAAGGTTGGATAGGTTTGGCGCCCTGGAATGTGAAAAACATCGTATTGGCAGTATCGTTGATGTTGATAACGTATTTTTTGCAAGTTTAACCAGGCAAGCGTCATTTCGACATAAGGGCGCTCATGCAAATGATGCACTGTGATCACACTGTCTTTGTCTGCGCATGGTAAAGCAATTAATAACGCAGAAATATATTGAGAGTTAAGGCCATCGATTGTAGCGATGCCACCTTGCAAAGAACCTGAAATCATGAGCGGAAATGCGTGATTATTTTCTTTGGAATGGATGTTAAGGCCTAGGGTTCTCAAGGCAATGAGTAAGGGGTCAATCAAGCGGTCCCGCATTTGGTTACCGCAATCAACGTTAATGGGGGTTGCGTGATTTTGTCGTAAGCCTAAGAGTGGTAATAAAAAACAAGTGGTGATGCCAGAATTACCGCTATAAAGTTCGTTAGTGGTATTTGTTAATGGCAAGCCCGTACTGTGAAGGGTTAATTGATTGCCCGTCACGTGAACAGTTGCCCCTAAAGCCCGACAAACCCGTAACGCATCGCTTAAATCTTCAGAGGTTAGGCAATTGAATAATTGCGATTCACCGTTTGCCAGTAAAGCAAAGACTAAGCCGCGAATGCTTTGTGATTTAGAACTGGGTGGCGTTACTGTTCCTTGTAAGGATAGAGTTTTTTCAATACGGATTAATGGCATGCTAAGTTCAGCGGCATTTTGTTACCAGAGGGATAGTTTTAAATAGATAAAGGCTGCAAACTGAAAGGTGGCTCCTCGAACAGGACTCGAACCTGTGACCCAATGATTAACAGTCATTTGCTCTACCAACTGAGCTATCGAGGAATAAGAGCTGGCTATTATAGAGGATAATTTTATTACGTCAAGCAGATAGTGAAGTGCATTACATTTAAAAAAAATGGCTAACGCGATCACTATCAAAGCTTGGGGAAGTAAGCCTTAGCTTATCGTTCCTCCCCTTGCTGGCGTAGTATAGCGTAAAATGACGCGAATAAGGGGAAATTTTTATATGCTGTTGGCTTCTGAGTGCGTTGGATTGCGGGTAAAAAGTTTATTATTTAAGGCGCCGGCTGCCCCTAAGCCTAGGCCAAAAGAGGCATGAAAGAATACCGTATGAAGCAATAACGTCATGGGTTGAGGGGTCATGATGGCTTTTGCGTGTTACCGGTTAGGCTGTGTTGGTAAGCGGTAAGTAAGCGTTGTTCAAATTCAGGTTCAAGCCAAGTTAAAGGTAAGCGTAGTTCAGCTTCAATTTTACCGAGTGTGTGCATTAACCATTTGACAGGAATAGGGTTGGATTGACAAAATAATTCAGCGTGTAAATTGACCAGTTTTTGATTGAGTGTATAAGCGTGATCGCGATCACCGGCAATAGCTGCCTTTACCATCTGCTGCATTAGATTTGGCATGATATTGGCGGTTACTGAAATTGTTCCGTCACCACCGGCAAGTGCCCATTCACACGTAATATCATCATCACCCGCCAGCAAGCTAAAATGTTCGGTGCATTGATGTTTTAATTGTGTTAAACGATCGATATTGGTACTGGAATCCTTTAAGCCAACGATATTATTAAATTGACTCAATTCAGACGCGGTTAAAATATCCAATACGCACGCGCTACGGCTGGGAATATTGTATAAGATATGGTTCATATCAGGCGTAGCTTGGGCAATACTTCTAAAGTGTTCAAATAACCCGCGTTGGGTGGGTTTATTGTAATAAGGTGTCGTTAATAAACTGTAGCTAGCCCCAATGTCATAAGCTTCTTTGGTGAATTGGACGCTAGCGGCCGTGGAATTACTGCCAGTGCCGACGATGACGGGTTTGCGACCATTGACTTGATCGATAACAGCTTTAAATAGGTTTAGTTTTTCTTTATTACTTAAAGTGGATCCTTCACCTGTTGATCCGCAGATGACAAAACCATCGGAACCTTCTTGAATATGCCACTCAATTAATTGCTGTACACTGGCAAAATCAATGGCTTTGTTCGCGAGCATCGGAGTCACTAAAGCAACGATCGATCCTTGTAATTTAAGGGTCATAGATTAAGTCCTTTCAGGCAACGCCTGCTTTGATTAAATGATGAAGATGAATAATACCCATCGGACGCTCCTGTGCGTCTACAATGGCAAGTGACGTAATATTGAATTGCTCCATCAAACAAACCGCTTCTGTAGCGAGGGTAGTGGCTGCAATTTTTTTACCGCCTCGGGATATAAATTGACTGATGCAAGTGGTGGTCAAATCCAATTGCTGTTCGATAGCGCGACGTAAATCACCGTCGGTAAAAACGCCGAATAATTGTTGTTCAGTATCGACAATAAGTGTTACCCCTAAACCCTTACGATTAACTTCGGCAATCGTTTCTTTAAGGGATGCGTCCATCGGCACAATAGGAATCTGTGGGCCGGTTAACATTAAATCTTGGACTGTGAGTAATAAGCGTTTGCCAATATTGCCGCCGGGATGTGTGCGAGCAAAATCGATGGGGGTAAAGCCACGCGCTTCAAGTAAGGCAACAGCTAAGGCATCACCGATAACGAGTGCTACGGTTGTGCTTGAAGTGGGCGCGAGTCCTAAAGGGCACGCTTCAATAGCCACACTGGCGTCTAAGTAAATATCAGCTGCAGCGCCCAGGCTTGAATCACGCTTACCACAAAGCGCAATTACCGGAACCTTGAGCCATTTTAATTGCGGTAACAGCGTTATAAATTCCGTGGTTTCACCGGAATTGGAAATGGCAATCACCACGTCATTGGGCATGATCATGCCCAAGTCGCCATGACAAGCTTCACCAGCATGGACAAAAAATGCCGGTGTTCCTGTGCTGGCTAAACTAGCGGCAATTTTGTTGCCAATATGACTGGATTTGCCAATGCCAATGACGACGGTGCGGCCTGTACACCCAAGGATAGTCGCGCAGGCTTGGTTAAAAGCATCACCCAGTTGCGTGAGTAATTGGGTGATGGCTTGCAGCTCGAGTTCAATTACCCGTTTAGCGCTTTGTAGATAAGGGTTATCCATAGTCATAATTACATCAAAATAAAAGAAATAAGGGCTTGCAAACAAAGCCATGCGAAGATTGCGGCAAGAAGATCGTCAAGCATGATGCCGAGCCCACCGTGGATGTGTTTATCCACCCAACCGATGGGCCAAGGCTTCCAAATATCAAATAAACGGAATAAACCAAAGCCGATTAGGATCCATAGCCAATTTAAGTGCGTTGGTGCCAGCCACAAAGTTAGCCAAAGGCCAACGATTTCATCCCAGACAATAGCGGGGTGATCAGCTACTCCAAAGGCTTTGGCGGTCACATGACATAGCCAAATCCCGATAACAAAGGCAATTAAGCACATGAGTAAATAGAAGGGGGCAGGTAATTCCCTTAACAATAAATAAACCGGAATGGCGACCAAGGTGCCGAAAGTGCCTGGCGCAAAAGGAATTGCTCCTGCGCCAAAGCCACAGGCAATAAAATGCAGTGGATTGGTCCAAATTGTGCGAGGTAAATGTTTTTTTTTCATTAAAGTCTTATCCATCAAAGCTGGCGGTTATTATAAACGACTTGTTCTCTCTGCGTGCATATCTGTTTGCTTCACTGCATGCTAAAATGTCGAGCTGTTCCTATTGAAGCAATTAAAGGTGTAGGTAATGATAAAAAAATTTTGTTTTGTTGGCTTGATCTGCGGAAGTTTTGCTTTCTTGAGCTTTAACGTTAATGCTCAAACAAGTCCTTTAGCCGTGCTCGGTACAACCTCAGCCAGTGTGCCGCCGGTATTGCCGACGTTGCCAAACGCGGCTGTTTCAACGAGTATTAATCCTACGGTGGATGCACCGAAGCCAGATGTGCCATCGATTGCGATGCCGACTGTGACGATTCCCAGTGCACCCACACTCGATGTCAAAGCTTACGTCTTAATGGATGCAGCGACGGGCAAAGTGTTAGCGTCTTATAATCCAGATCAACGTTTAGCACCTGCCAGTTTGACTAAAATGATGACGGCATTCGTGGTGTCGATGGCATTGCACAATGATAAAGTGCATTTAAACGATGCGGTCCCGATTACTGAAAAAGCGTGGCGGACCGGTGGTTCGAAAATGTTTGTTAAAGTGAATACCAGTGTACCGGTAAGTGAATTGATGCAAGGCATTATCGTTGATTCGGGTAATGATGCCTGTGTTGCGATGGCGGAAGATGTCGCCGGTAGTGAAGAAGCTTTTGCATTGATGATGAATCAAACGGCTGCTGCTTTAGGTATGACGGGGAGTCATTTTATCGACAGTACGGGCTTACCAAATCCAGATCATTACAGTACCGCCGCTGATTTATCGGTCCTGGCGCGGGCATTGATTTACGATTTTCCTGAACATTACCAATGGTATTCGCAAAAATGGTTTAGCTATAACGGGATCAAACAACCCAATCGCAATCGTTTATTGTGGCGTGATAACAGTGTGGACGGGGTTAAAACCGGTCATACCGATGAGGCAGGTTATTGTTTAGTGAGTTCAGCGCAACGCAATGGGGTCCGGTTGATTGCAGTGATTATGGGGGCGCCGACGGATGCGGCGCGCGCTGATGATTCGCAGCGCTTATTGGATTATGGCTTTCGTTATTTTGAAACTCATTTGCTTTATCCTGCTAAAATCGTGTTATCGCACGTGCGGGTTTATCAAGGTCGCCAAAATACGGTAGCTGCAGGTCTCGATCAAGCATTTGTCGTTACGGTGTTGCCGGGCCAATACGGGCAATTGCAATTGCATTTACAATTGAATGCTAACAGTTTGCATGCGCCGGTTGCCAAAGGTCAAGTGCTTGGCGAACTTGCCGTTACGTTAAAAGGCAAAGAAATCGATAAAGCCCCTGTGGTAGCGTTAGAGGATGATGCGTTGGGTAATTGGTGGCAACGCTTGTGGGATCGCATCGTGTTATTTTTTCATCATTAATAATGAAAAATAAAAACGCTCATCAGGTCAATTGGTGTGATGAGCGTTTTTATAAGCTAATAATAACGTAAAAAATAATGGACTGAACTTGTTGATTGATTCGTGTAGATGTTTGTGGCTTCTAAAAGCACTGACTCCATCACTTGCACCAAGCGAGATGGTCGTTGTAAGAAGCTTATCCACGCTAAACGACCGTTGGTTTTATGATCAATTTTAACGGTCTCTTTTGATTTTTCAATAGCCGTTAATAGCGATGAAATAATTTCAGTGAGAAATTTTATTTCATCGGTTTTTTGTAGCTGCGCAAAAATAGCTTCATAGGCTGCTAATATCGGAATGCCGATATTTTTGCTTATGAGTATTCGGTGGAACGAGCAATTCATGATGTTTGTTGATGTTTGTTTTAGCGTCATATTTCGGAATTATAGTATATAACTTAGTAACAACTTGTTCGAATAATAGAAAATATTGATGTTGCTGTTGTATTTTTTCCGTTGCGTCGATGTTGTTAGCACGGTTATTCTGGGTTAGGAACAGCTTAATGGTTTTTAGTCTACCCTTAATGATTTCATCAAGGTTTGCAAGCCGTTTGAGCCGCTTGGGTTCAGTTAGATCATAGTGAAGTTCAACAGGCGTCTTAAGATGAGAGCTTAAAGAATTCTCCAGAGATTTTTTAGCGTCCAAGAGTTTTTGTTCTTCCAATGGTGGCATTTTTTTCCCTTATTTTTTTTTGCGGCCACTATACCATCATCGTAACAAAGAGAAGCAGTTATTGACTTCGATCGCCCAGGGCAATCACCCACTTCATAAAGCCTTAAGCTTAGATAATTTATAGTCAGTAAAATGTATAGCTAATTTTTTAAGTATGGAAAGTTAGGCTTAATGTATCTATTTAGCACCACGAGCGGGTTTCCTGCATGTGGTGGATGTTAGGGGGAGAGTTGCGGGTTTGCCCGTAAGGCTATCCTGCCTTACGGGCAAACCCGGCCATAAACGTCCGTGTTTATCGCGCTTTGTGGGAAAAAGTAGAGATTTTTCTATTTCCACAAAGCCCCCTTAAAATCCCCCATCGCTGCCAGTCCCCACTAGCAAGCTTTATGAAAAATAGGCTAAATATGCTGAATAGATACGGCTTCATAATCTTATAGAAAGGAAACGGTTAATGCTAATAGATAAAATAGAATATCAAGAACATGCTGACGAGCTTAGATGGTTCATTCATGACAATAAATCACTGGCAGATTTTTCAAGCCTTGATGTTGCGGCTCGTGAAAAAATTTACCCCGCTGCTTATGAATTATTTCATTTAGGCGGCGTTAAGTTAAAAGAGTTGATGTGTTTAGAGCCCTCTGTATTAACGGAAGTCTGTGAACATGCTTACGAAATTAGCCTTATGCGTTTAAATGGTTCTTCACTGAAGAATAATTCGCTGAACTGTTTTTTAAGCTTATCCGATGTGATTCGTGCACAAATTTACCCAGTTGCCTTTGACTTATTTCAGTTAAGTTTTTTTAAGTTAAAAGACTTGATGTGTTTAGAGCCATCGGTATTAACAGAAGTCTGTGAATATGCACGGCAAATTTATTATATAACGTGTTATGGCGGTAGCTTACTGAAGGATTTTTTAAAGTTATCTGATGCAGTTCGTGCGCAAATTTATCCTGCTGCTCTGGAGTTATTTGGAAGATGGGAATTTGAAAGTCGCAGTTATTGTTTGCGAGAACTGATGTGTTTAGAGCCAGCTGAATTAACAGAAGTCTGTCGTAAGGCACTGATGAAGAGTCCTTGTCATCCATCCGTTATAGCAATAGAGGCTATCATCGATAAATCCATCACATCGAGTAGTAGTTATATCGCTGATAGCCACTTAAAATCTTATAATAATGGTCCTTGAAATTACCCGGGTGGCCAGGTTAAGAGTCGTCCGGCGAGTAAATGCACATGCAAATGAAATACGGTTTGGCCACCTGAAGCATTGCAATTAATCACCGTACGGTAACCCGTTTCGGAAACGCCTTGTTCTTTGGCAATTAATGGAACTCTTAACAGTAAGCGGCCGGCTAAGGCGACTGTTTGGGCATTTAAGTCATTTAACGTGGCAATATGCTGGCGAGGGATGATGACGATATGGGTGGGCGCTTGCGGGGTAATATCGTGAAACGCGATTATTTCGTCGTCTTCATAGACAATCGAGGCTGGTAGCTGTTTGTTGGCGATATTACAAAATAAACAATTCATTTAAGTCTCTCGCTTCTGGAAATCAAAAACCTTATAATAGACCATTTAAGGTCTTTGTTATGAATTCAATATTAAATACTTCCGCTTATAAATTCGTCAGTTTGACGGATTTACCGAATTGGCGTGTGAACATTAAAGCGCAAGCTGAATTGCACAGCTTAAAAGGCACGGTTTTATTGAGTTTAGAAGGGATTAATGTCTTTTTAGCCGGTTTGCCAGAGCAATTAAACGCTTTTCGCGCTTGGTTAGAACAATACCCTTGTTTTCAAGCGCTGCCCTGGAAAGACAGTTGGTCGCCAGAACAACCCTTTAAACGTTTACTGGTGAAATTAAAAAAAGAAATCATCAGCATGGGCGTGCCGACTATTATTCCTGAAAATCATCGCGCTAAAACGGTTCAGCCGCAACAATTAAAGGCGTGGTTGGATCAAGGTGATGATGTGGTATTACTCGATACGCGAAATGATTATGAAGTACGCTTAGGGACATTTGATGATGCTGTATTGTTGGATTTGCAGACGTTTCGCGCTTTTCCTGAAAAAGTAACTGAATTATTGGCTGATTATAAAAAGAAAAAAATTGTTACTTTTTGTACCGGCGGCATTCGTTGTGAAAAAGCTGCGTTATTGATGGATGAGCTGGGTTTTTCAGATGTTTATCAATTAGACGGTGGCATTTTAAAATATTTTGAAGAATGTCATGGCGACCATTATCAAGGTGAATGCTTTGTGTTTGATCGGCGCGTCGCGCTGGATAAAGCTTTAAATGAAACAGCAACAGTGCAATGTTTTGCGTGTTTAAATCCACTTACCCCCATGGAACAACGTTTAGTGAGTTATGTGCCTGGGGTATCGTGTCAATATTGTATCGGTCGAAAAAAACCAGCGGCGCACGTTGATCACGCTGCAGCCCTTTAATCATAGTAACAAGGAAAGAAAAATGCGCTTAGACGATGTTTCGGTTGGAAAAAATGTCCCTCACAATATCAATGTCATCATTGAAATTCCATCACACGGCTTGCCGGTTAAATACGAAGTCGATAAAAAGTCCGGCGCAATGTTTGTTGATCGATTTTTAAATACCCCGATGTTTTATCCGTGCAATTATGGCTATGTACCCAATACCTTGTCTGAAGATGGTGATCCTGTGGATGTGCTCGTTGTAACGCCATGGGCTTTGATTACCGGATCAGTGATCAATTGTCGACCCATCGGGATGTTAAAAATGACCGATGAAAAAGGCGTGGATATGAAAATTTTAGCGGTGCCCGTCGATGTATTGACCACTTTGTACCAACACGTACAAACGCATTTGGATATGCCACAAAATTTACTCGATCAAATCGCCCATTTCTTTTCGCATTACAAAGATTTAGAGCTAAATAAATGGGTGAAATTAGACGGTTGGGTCGGCGTTGCCGAAGCCCATGCCGAAATTTTAAACAGCATTACTCGTTTTCAAGAGAGTTGATGTGTCCTTTTTTTCTTTTATACCTGTTTGTCTTGATATTGTCAAGCTGATTATTGAGTAGTCGGGTTTTTTCATGGTTTTTATTCTGATAAGCGCTATTCATACTATCCGTGGAGCTCATGCTGCTTATAGAATTAGCGCGACTACTCGATGGTGTTAATTTCACTCTTGCGAGTGCATTAGGGAAATCTGTGTGTAATTTAGCCTCTAAAGCTACTTTTGATAAGCGCATGATATCCATATACAATTCATGACAATCTTCTGATGATTCTATGCCATATAACGTATTAATAATGTGGCTGCAGGTTTTTTGAGCAGGATTTTGATGATTTATCCACCAATAATAATGGTGGCATTGGTGCATTAACTGGATTAATGTAACTTTGTCAGCATCGGTTAACATTTCATTTGGTGGATTTTTTTTGGCTTGGGTTTTTATGACACTTATTAATGCTGCGCTTTTTAGACTAACTTTTTCAGTTTGCTTATCACCTATGTACATATCGTAATGTACTAAACAATCAGTAATTGCTTGCCAGCCAACCTTAACAGTTTTTGGTGTGATTGTTGTTTCATGCACATTAAGTCGATTCAAAACAGATTGGTAATTTGGATGCTTGGCAATATCTTTCAAACAAGTTCTCAATATCATTGAGCTTAGTATGATTTTTCCATTATCAGTTGATGCACGATTTATTTTAAAACTTGAATTGGCAAAAAAAGGTTCTATACAGTTACCAAGAGCTGGTGCGTTAAGGGTGATGTTGTCCTTAATGAGCTCACTCAGCGTAACCGTTTGAGCAAAGCCAGGTATATGTCTTTGAGTCATACTTAAATAATCATGATCAAGCGTAGCTTGTAATTTAATGGTAGCTTTATAAGAAGTGGTCTCAAAAACCGGCAGTTTTCTGTTGACATTCATAATGTTTAACAAATCTCGGATGGTATCTTTATAAGTCATCTTAAAGTTACTATAGAGAGTAGTTTTTAAATTTTGATTATTGTTTAGGGGTAATGCAAATTGCTCTAATTGAAATATTTTTTCTTCATCACCATAAAAGCGATTTTTTTTAATTCGGTTAATTTGGTTATTGATGCCATTGACAAAACGCCCAATGCAAATAGAGTTAGCGAGGCTTATTTGTTTTTGGAATGCTAGTTGTTGTTCTATTGCCTTTTTTAAAGCTTCTTCTTTTGCTTTTTCCTTTATTGATTGCGCTAAACCTATTTCATTTTCTAATGTGGTTTCATTTTTAGCCATCCTCTCAATTGCGACAGGATTTAATAAAGGATGATAGGTATCATTAGCCATGTCCTTTATGGTATCGAAAGTGATTATTTTTTGAGCAATTAAATAAACTTTATGATTAAAGGTTTCTTGTGAATCTAAAATAACGTTATCAAAAAAAGACCCAGAAGCTAGTTCGAGGTTGGTAATTTCGAGAAATTGTTCATTAGTAAAACACTTAAGTAAGTAAATGGATTCCAAAAAATCTTCTAAGTTTGTTAAACGCGTATTACTCGTGGTTGACTGTGAATCTGACGTTACACTTGAATTTAAATCTGAAGCTGTATTTTCAGTATTTATGTTTTTTAATTCCATTTCCTTTGCGTTGACTGAAAATGAGAGAAATGTTGAAAAAGAAGTATAAAAATCGCTGGGTGCTGTAGAGGCAACAGTTGTTTTTTGGTTTTTTTCTATTAAGTCTTTAATGAATTCTTGTAATTGTTTTTTTTCTTTTTTAGTTAATGGCATCGAATTGTTCTAACGTTAAAATATTCGGTAGGCATTAGAAATGCCCATGCTGAAATTTGGATTTACTTGCTAAGTTTAAGGAATGATTCCGTTGTTTGTTTGTCGACCTGTAAGCTCATACTGTTTAATGAAACTGTGTCACTTGAGTTGCTTCTAACACGGTCTGTAGCGCCAACATTATCACGATTTTCATTCGGTGGCATTGGAGTAGTATTGTTGTTATTGAAATCTTTGCGTAATCTAGTTCCTAAGGCCGCCGCCGATAAACCCATCAAATCTTTATACAATTCATGGCAATCTTCTGATGATTCTATGCCATACAAGGCATTTATGATATGACTGCAGGTTTTTTGAGCGGGATGTTGATGATTAATCCACCAATGATAATGGTGACAGTCATGCATTAGTTGGATTAAGTTAGCTTTTTTCGTATCAGTTAATTCGACTTCTCGTGTTTCTTTATTCACTAAACTGCTTATAGCAGTTATTAATGCCTGACTTTTTAAACTGACAGTTTCACCATCTTTTTTATACAGTTCATAATGTTTTAAGCAATTTTGAATAGCTTGCCAAGTAGTTTTAACAGATGATGGTGTAATTTCTTCTAGATTTTCAAAAAGCTGAGCATAAACCGTTTGGTAATTTGGATGTTTGGCAAAAGTTTTTAAACAATTTCTCAATACGATTGAACTTAAGACAATTTTATCATTGCCACGTGTTACGTAGCCTATTTTAAAGGCTGGGTTGTCTTGAAAATAGGTATTGATATTGGCACTAATCTCATCTGATGAGTGAATATTGTCTTTGATCATTTTACTTAAGGTAACCGCTGCAGCAAAGCCCGATATCGGCGCTGCAGTCATGCTTAAATAATCATGATCAACTACCTTGCGTAGCTTGGTAATGGTCGTAAAAGACGTTGGTGAATATAAGCAGGATGATACTCGCGGGAGTTTTAAGTTGCTTAATAAATCAGCAGATAATTCAAATAATTCAAATAATTCATTTTTAAGCGTTATCATATTGTCATCAAACGAAAAAGATCTTTTAGCACTAAAATCAATGTGCGACCTTTGAATTCTTTCATATTGGCTAGTGATTTCATTTTTTAAGCGGTCAACACAGGCAGCCTCAGCTAGGTTTTTTTGCTTGTTAAACTCTACCCTTGCTTCTTCTTGTAGTTTTTCAGTAGCTACTCTTGTTTGTTCTTTTTCATATAATTGTTCAGCTGCTATTCTTTCTTGTTCTTCTTCTTGTAATTTTTGAGTTGCTATTCTTGCGGCCTCGATGTCGTTAGCTGCAGTTTGTTTTAAAGCCAGTGTTTTTTGACGCTCGATTTCATCTTCCCAAAGTAGCTCACGCTTTTTTTGGGTATTAAGTAGAACATTTTTTTGGGTGTTTAGTAGGTTAAAGGCTTCATGCATCTTATTAATACCCTTTAATAACAGGTGTTCTTCATCAATAACTTTTATGTCATCATAGGTGATCATCCTGTTAATAATTAAACTAATTTTTTTATGGAGAATTAATTCATCATTATCATCGTTAAGAAAGAAAAACTTAGCCTGTGGTGATAGATTTGAAATATTTTCTAAATTAAGAAGTGGATCAATTTCTGGAGGAATTAGCTTTAAAAATTTATTTATTTTTTCTTGTTCCTCGGCTTTCTTAGCTTCTTTTGAAAATGTCTGAGCTTGTAATAAAGAAGAATT
>CAISUE010000018.1 GCA_903888615.1 uncultured Gammaproteobacteria bacterium | reverse complement strand
GCTATCGATTGTTTAACGTGATTGATGATTTTAATCGTGAAGGACTATCCATTGAAGTGGATTTCTCATTGCCAGCGATGCGCGTCGTGAGAGCTTTGGATCAAATAATTGAATGGCGTGGTAAACCAAAATCAATACGCTGTGATAACGGTCCAGAATATATCAATACGTTATTAAAGAACTGGGCTGCAAAAAATAAAATAACACTTTTATTTATTCAGCCAGGGAATCCGCAACAAAATGCTTATATTTAACGTTATAATCGTACCGTGCGTTATGATTGGTTACATCAGCATTTGTTTGATAGTATTGCAGAAGTGCAAGAGCAAGCAACCAAATGGTTATGGTCTTACAACAATACTCGACCGAACATGGGTATTGGTGGTATACCACCTAAGTTTAAAAATAACGTTGGACAATTAATCTCTACTTTTAACGCCAGTTAAAAATGGGGGGGATTACCCTTAGACGTGGCTTTTCGTGAAGACCAATGCCGAGTAAGAATAGGAAATGCAGCGAGCAACTTTTCCATCATTCGCCATCTTGCTTTAAATTTATTAAAAAACGAAAAAACGTCGAAAGTGGGTATAAAAATTAAACATAGCAAGGCCGGCTGGAGCAACACCTACCTCGCTAAAGTCCTTAATGCAAGCACTTCTTGAATGCGCTTGCCCTGCTCCATTAAGCGTCATTTCAATTTACTTTAATGCTTTATACAGCCACTATTAAATGAATTTCAATACCCACCATGGCTATTTTGAAAGAAAATAGTGACTTAAAATGGCTATAGTAAAGGTATAGTGTCTTTTTTGGTGGGTTGTAAGCTAAACAATCAATGTGACCCCAGCATATATCCCACCAAAAAACTTGGGCTTTCATGGAATAGTTGGGAATCTTCTGAGACTAAGTTTTTGCGTAAAGCATTATTGCTAAAGGATTGTGTCGCTATGATGAGACGTAAAGGGAAAGGATAAAACTATCGAATGGTGGCCGAAGCTGGAATCGAACCAGCGACACAAGGATTTTCAATCCTTTGCTCTACCGACTGAGCTATTCGGCCTAAGAAAACACGCTAAAAATGACCCTAAAGGTGCTGCAAGGGCATCATTCAAGCCGGCCATGATAGCGCACAGCTTGAATCTTTGTCAAGCAAGATCTCAGAATTCAGTGAAAACTCTTTTAAACCATTTACCCATTCATCAATATCAACGATTAGGCGAATTCAGACGTTCCTGTCAATACGTAACAACTACTCGGGGATACACTGCAGCTAACTGTTTTATGAAAAGTATCAAATAAAGATTGCACACAAGAACCTGAACGATTTTGAGTGGTAAAAAGATAAACTAAAATGTCATGGGCGGTAGCCGGATGATTAAATGCCACACTGGTGAGTACTTCATTTTCAAGATGGCAAGTTTGAATGGTTTTGTTTAATGCATCGGCTAGTGGATAAATACCAAAATCATAAGCTTCCATATTAAAATTCAGATATTTTTGCGAAGAAAGTTTAAGCACTTGATAATGACGATCAAAATAAACACTGGCATTATTGGTTTGCGTACTATCCGAGTAAGTGCCTAAGAAAAATACATCGGCTTCGTTAATATTAAAATCAGTAAACGGTGTTCCGGACGCTTTTTCTGCCACGAATAAACGTATATTTTGATAATCATGTGCAAAATCTATCATCTCATTCGTATTTAAGAAATTTTGCAAATCAAATGCTTCTGCATGCGCATTTGTCATAAAATTAAAACTGGCTATGCACAAGAGTGCTGTTATTAAATGGCGCATAAAAAATCTCGATATTGTGGATGTGGTAAAAATTACTTTACTCAGTGTACTTCTTGTAACTTAAGGTTTCCTGAACAAGGAAATTACTAAGTCATCTCTTTTTTATAATAAAAATGCCTATTTTCCATTTTTTTTAACGCAAACTTCAAACATCACAATATACGATATTAATCGTCAGATGCCTAGCTTAAATAGCCATGGCAAGCGCATTTAAGCATCGCTTACAGCAAGGACGTTAAAGATAGGGCTTCATAAGAAAGGGCTTAAAACGCGATCGGTGCGTAAAAATCGAAACGAGTTTCGCACCGATCGCGCTGGTTTTTGTAGCCTCATTTCTTAAAGGTTGCGCTGTCGCTTAACCCCATGAAGCCTCAAAGGCCTTCGGCCTTATGGATCTTTTTTTTCAGTTAAATCCGCTCTAGAGTTTCTATTCCAAATGCAATTACCTAGCTTACATAGCAAGCAACCATTTCGAAGCATGACAATGGTGATAAAATGAACGCATTAGCAACGAATTGATGCAGCCGCATGACGAAAACAATGGAATGGGTAGTGGTAGGAGCAGGGCCTGCTGGTATTGCAGCAGTGGGTAAGTTATTGGATGCAGGCATTCATCCTCAGGCTATTTTATGGCTAGATCCGCACTTTAAAGTGGGCGATTTTGGTACTGCCTGGGCTCACGTGGGCAGTAATACACCCGTAGAATATTTCCTAAAGTTCTATCAACACGCCAAGGCATTCGCTTACACTCATGTTAATCGCCCTCCCTTCATGATCGATAAAATTGATCCTGGCAAAAATTGCCCGTTAATCATCGCTGCCCAACCTTTACATTGGATTACGACACAATTACGTAACCGTGTGTCATCATTGACAGACACAGTGCTTCATTTAAGCCGTGCCAATCCTCAACACTGGGGTTTAACCTTAGCATCAGGGCAAGTGATTTACACTAAAAAAGTGTTATTGACGATTGGGGGTGAGGCCAAAACTTTAAATTTCAACGATATCCCGACCATTCCTTTAAAAACGGCGCTACATTTAGAAAAATTGACAGCGACTATTCAACCTGATGATCGTGTGATTGTTTTTGGTGCCTCGCAATCGGCTAAAAATGTTATGGAAAATCTCTTACAACTCAACACCCAACACCCATTATTATTTTATCGCTCAGAGCGATCGCTAGAACGACATTTCAAAACGGAATTGCTAGCGAAGTTTACGCAGTTGCCAATAACACCTCGACATTTATTAAATTACATGCCTAATTGCACTAAAATCATTTACGCTATTGGCTTTGAACGCCGTCACATTCCGATTAAAGGCTTAGCGGACCATTATGACTATGATCCTAACACAGGTGAAATTGCCCCAGGTATTTTTGGTTTAGGAATGGCATTTCCAGAAATTTTACCTTATGAACTCGGCCAAGCGGAATATCGCGTGACTGCGATTTGGCCCTTCATGAAACGTTTACAAAAATTATTGCCAGGATGGCTGAATTAAGTGGTAAAAGAGGCTAAGCGACACCCCCTTGATTACCTTCAATTCAAGAACCCGTGCATGCAAACGCACACCCATCGGCACCAGTTCCTGCTTCTGTCTCACCCACCAGCAACAATGTCAAACAAGGCTTAACCCAAACTTGGCGACTTTTGACGTCAATATTTATTTTAACCACTTGCTCTGCATGCATGGATTGTCCTTGTAAAAAATTATCTGCTTAACCGCGGGCATTATACGTATTTCCCATAACATCCCGTAGCTATTTAAAAAATTCTTTTAAAAAAATCAATAAATACAAAGCACGCGGAATAGTATGCATAGCGGCAAAATCCCGAACGGTACTGCAGCGATTGGTGTGCATCGTTGCTTGCAAACCATGTTTTAAGCGCTCGATATCAACCATCTCTTGACTTAAAACACTGGGGTTTAATTCCTCTAAATAATCGAGCATGGTTTGACGCTGACTATTATAACGCTCATGATAATCCGGTGAAAAAGGTTCTTTGCACGTGCGCTGTCGAATCGCCTCCGGCATAATGCCTTGCGTACCAGATCGAATCAAATAACGTTTATAACCCTTATTGACTTTCATTTCTCCAGGCAGACTTAAACAAAAGCTTAGCAAAGCTTTATCGGCAAAAGGATAGACTGAACACACTTGCTCATAACCAACAAAGCCTTGCTGAGTACGAGGACGCGATAATAAATAGCATTGATTTAACCATTGGTTATAACGATGATTGGGTTTGATAACAGTAGCAGCATTAGCTTGCCGGGCAGTATATCGATAATCAGCTCCCAATTGCTGATGAATAAATGCTGGCTTCATCAGCGAGTTTTGTTGCATTTGTGCGATATCAAAACGCGGCTTGAACCACGCATCAGGCAACAAAGGTCGAATAATATCGTTTTTTAAAATGCTGGCATAAGACCGATTTTCCACACGCGCTTTAGCGCGCACTTCAGCAAACAAACGACCCCATTTACCCGCCAACAATAATTCTGCCCAATACCCCTGGCCATGAAACGTCGGCCCTAATTCACCAAAACAGCCATCTAAAAATACGCGTTCACCGTGATCGAACGCTGACTTGGCAAACGCACTGTATAAATAATGGCGTGACGTAAAGTTAGGGGATTCGCCACCTTTGATCAATGACGTTAACGCACTAAAAGGTCCGCCGATAAAATCTGTAATCGGACTTAACTGGATACCGGGATAATCTTTAAACTGCTTGATGAATCGTTGTTCATCGATCATTTTCCCCGCGTAATCACTGGGCAATACCGCCGACATCGCTCGCAAGGATTTACCCTGGGCGTATAATAATTGCGCTGCCATGCCAGTTATACTGGAAGAATCCAAACCACCGCTCAACAAACTTACCAGCGGGTAGCGGCTACGCAACCTAGCGTTAACCGCTTGACTAAATAGCGCTTGAAAAGCTTCGAGGGTTTGCTGTTCCGAACGAAAATCACTGCGTAAATTTAAATCTGGTTGCCAATATTTTCGTGCCACATAAGTATTTTTAGTCACGGTGATAACACTAGCGGTTGGCAATAGAAATATATCTTGAAAATAACTGTTTAAATGACTATCAGCATCACCCAGACTGGTTAATTGCGCGATTTTTGTTAAATTCGGCTGACAAGGAATGCCAGGCACTTTATGCAAAGCTTTAGCTTCAGACGCAAAGGCAAAAAATTGTGCACAATGGTAGTAATATACGGTGCGCATCCCAGCGGGATCGGTGATAAAAATCAATTCTTGGTCACGCTGATTCCACACAGCTATCACAAAATCACCCATCAAATAGTCAGCACAAACTTTGCCCCATCGAGCATAAGCCTTCAAGACCAATTGGCTATCACTCATAGCTGAATCGCTTGGAGCGATCTTTAAACGGTTGAATAATTCAGCACGGTTATCAAGCCGGATATCACCGACGATGGCTATTTGTAGCGCAGGATCATAAAAAGGCAGAATTTCATCGACAGCTTCTGGCGTGACAGTAAATTTCTGGATCGCAAAACCGATTGAATTACTCTGCCACCAATCCATACCATCAATACCGCGATGAGCTAGCGAATGAACCATCGTTTCTAATACCGGCACTTCCAGCACTTGCCCGTGTTTATACCACAGCCCACAAATGGCACTCATACGCTTCCTTAAATTTTGACCTCCGTGTGGTATTATCGTCCATTTTAAACCTGCCGTGATAAGTGGTTTGAGGCAGCAATACCGCTAATGGGCGAAGATAAGCATGCACGGGTGATTACAAACAATGAGACTACTGCTTATAATCACCATTCTCAATCAAGATCCAATCAAAGCGTGAGTCGACCCAGCCTTAATTAAGATACAACATGAAAAAAGTCAGGGAGCTTTATAAAAAAAAGCTTGAACCATAGCGTTTTGGGTAATTCATGTTTGCAGCCATGGCTTATGGTTTTTTTGCACACTCGCTGTTTTATCAATAACCACTACTTAACATGATCACTAAAGCTTCTTTAAAAGATGTTCCTCTCTCATTGCTGGATAACTATTTTTCAGTAAAAAAAACCCGCTCGCAACGATTGGGTGAACAGGTTATTTTGACCGCAGCTTTTTTCAATACCCCTTTGGGTGTAATGTTAGCCATTGCCGATCAAACAGCACTGTCTCTGTTAGCTTTTATTGATCAACGCTATTTGGATCGAACCATCAAGCATTTAATCACTAAGCGCCATGCGCTCCTCACACTCGGCACCACCCCGCCCCTTGACAAGATTGAACAAGAATTAGCGGCTTATTTCTCTAACACCTTAAAGCACTTTAATACCCCCTTAACCTTAGTAGGCTCTTGTTTCCAACAATGTGTTTGGACAGCTTTAACCACTATTCCAACAGGGAAAACGTGTTCTTATCAAGCACTGGCTTTACGCTTAAATAAACCCCTTGCTTATCGCGCCGTTGCCAATGCGAATGGCGCCAACCCGTTGGCGCTTATCATCCCTTGTCATCGCGTTATCAACAGCAATGGCCAATTAGGCGGTTATGGTGGTGGAATCGTGCGTAAACAATGGTTGCTTACGCACGAAATGCTTGCTTAACGCGCATGTTCACGTTTTCTGGGTATTAATTTACCTGTTATCTTTCAACAACGCTAACATATCCGCCGCTGACATTTTCGTGGCTAATTCACTGCCAACTAATAAACTATCGGCTAAATCACGTTTATGGGCATGCAGCTGGACGATCGATTCTTCGATAGTGTGCTTAGCGACAAGCCGATAAATCGTTACGGTGCGTGCCTGACCCATACGATGGGCCCGATCCGAGGCTTGATCTTCAACCGCTGGATTCCACCACGGATCCATGTGAATCACATAATCGGCCGCGGTAAGATTTAAACCCGTGCCACCGGCTTTTAAACTGATCAAGAATAAATCCGCTTCCCCTGCTTGAAAAGCCTCGACGCGTTTTTTACGCGCTGAAACGGGCGTTGCCCCATCCAGATACTGATAGCGCACGCCCTTAGCATCTAAGTATTTGCGAAGTATCTCGAGATAACCGACAAATTGACTAAAAACCAAGGCTTTATGGTTATTACTCAACAAATCTTCCACTAATTCACCGAATACCGCCAATTTACTGCCGCTCAGTGCTAATTCAGGCGCTACTAAATCGGGATGACAACAAGCACGACGCAATTTCATGATTTCCGCTAAAATTTGCAACGGTTTTTTATTGGCTTCCACGTCGCTATTTTCGATATTATCTAATGCCGTTTGCCGTAGCGCTTCGTATAAAGCGGTTTCTTCAGCTGACAAATCGACGGCTAATAAAATTTCAATCCGCGGTGGCAATTCTGTCAAGACTTTATTTTTAGTGCGTCTTAACATGAAAGGATGCACTAATTTACGTAACCGATTCCGAGCAGCGGTATTTTTATCGCGTTCAATCGGCAGTGCATAACGTTGATTAAACTGTTCCAATGATCCCAGCAAACCAGGATTGATAAAGCGAAACAAACTCCACAATTCTCCTAAATGATTTTCTAGAGGCGTGCCTGTCATGATCACGCGAAAATCACTATTCAGAGTCAATACGGCTTGGGCACGTTTGGTTTGGGCATTTTTAATCGATTGCGCTTCATCTAAAATCAAGGTATGCCAATGGGTTTGAGCAAACAATTCCGCTTCTTGCTGAAACAAGCCATAACTGACGATCACTAAATCCAGCGCCGTTAATTGCTTTAAGGATTTTTCACGATTACCGGCACCAAATAATAACACCTTCAGCGTAGGTGCAAAACGCGCCGCTTCACTCACCCAATTGGTACACACTGACGTTGGTGCAATCACTAAAGCCGGCCCCTTGGCACCACGTGCCAATAATAAGGCCAATGCTTGAATCGTTTTACCAAGCCCCATGTCATCCGCTAAACACGCTCCCACACCCCAATGGGCTAAACGCGATAACCATTGATAACCTTCTAACTGATAATCACGCAAATCGGCTTGTAATGTTGATGGCAATTCGGCGGTGTAATTTTCTAATTGGCTTAAACGCGTTAATTGATCCTTCCACGCTTGATCAACGGTTAATTGCCCAGCATCTTGTGACAACGATTCTAAAGCATTCGCTGCCAGGGCATGAATACGGGCGGCTTTATCGCCTTTATTCGCTTCAGCATAATGAGCAAATTCTTGTAAACGTCGATGAAAACTTTCAGTTAAAGCCATAAAAGCATTATCGCCTAAAGCGATGAAACGCCCGGAGCTGTTGTTAACCAGCACCAATAATTCTTTTAATTGCATGACATGATTTGCATCAACGCGAATTTCACCACGTGCTTCAAACCAATTCTGTTCGTGTTTAATCGTTAAATGCATTTTTTTAGCATCGATCAAACGGCTAACTTTTAATTTTTCACCTTCAGGCCAGGCAATGACCAGTTTTTGCTCTAAGGCTTGCCACTCTTGCAATTGCAATAATAACGTCAAACACGCTTCAGCCTCGCTCAAAGCGTATTGATCATGAATTTTTTCAGCCAGCGCCAGTATCGGACAAGCTTGGAGTAATTGCTTTAAGGTATCGGTTTCACGCTTTAAATTTCGCTGCGTTTGCACCGTCTTATTAGCAACCGTTGCAATCACGCTGGGGGCACCAACACCAGGCTCGTAATACGCGCTGCCCTCTCCTAAAGGTTGCACGCGAATCTGGCATTTTAAACCTAAGTCATAGGGCCATAAATGCACATGCAAGCGCTCGTCAGCGTTAACCGGTTCAACATTGGCAGCGCCAGTCATAGCCGATTGAATAGTAATCACCCCAGCTAAACTTTGTATCACTTGCAGCAATTGGTCTTTTGCTAACTTTGGCACTTCTAAGTGTTTACCTAAAATCCGGGCGATTTGTTTGATACTATCGGTGATTTCAATTATTTTCCATTGCACCTCACTTTCTTTGACTACTAACCATTTTTCTATACTGTTGGCATTGATCGGTAAATCAAAGCTTAATTGAAAGGTATTTTTCTGTTCTTTGATAATCAATTCCGGCGCACCACTGACTAAAGCAATCGCTTGACTAAAATTATTTTCCATAAAAACATGCGGGTGACCGATTAACAACACCAGCGCTTTTTGGATATTCAATTCTACTTGCGCTCGATTTTGATAACCGCTGGAATCCAGATAAGTCGCACTCATCAACTCACGATCTTGTTCAGTAGCATTTAATTCACTGAATTTTTCCGGTAATTTTTTTAATGCAATGATTTTAGGACTCGACCATTCACCTTGACGATTGCATTTTTGTTCGGCAGGCGTAACGCCTTCAATGCCATTGCTACCATAAGCACTCAGCAACCACACCAATCTTTTTTGGCCTGCACTGCTGCGTGTCGCAACCGAGCTATTTTTAGACACGGGCAAATTGATTAAAGCCGCTAATTGATTTTCCCACGGTTGTTGGCGCGCAAACCATGGCAACCACGATTGCATACCCGTTGCTTCGCTGAGTAACTGCGCTTGATCTGTATAAGTTTTTACTCCTTGATCGCTCAATAACGTAGCAGTTTGCAGCATGACAAAACGACAGTGCACTTTTTCTGCAGCTTGATATAACGCAATCACCTCTGCTTTTTTTAATTCATCCAAGGGTGTCCAATAATACAATAAACATTGAAATAGTCGCGTTAACAACTGAAGATTACTCGCTGTTTTCTTAACATTGGCATCGCCTGCTTGAATGCTGGCAAGTGCCTCTAATTGCGTCCACAGTAAATAATCTGGATGATAAATGTTTTTTAACGCCACATTTAAATACGTGTGAGCTTGTTTACGCACTTTCGTATCTTCTGCACGTAAACAGGCAATCACGTATAAATAACCGAGAAATCCAGGTAACAAGGCATTGCGATAATTTTTAATTTGTCGAAACGTCTTTAAGCCAGAAATAAATAAATCAATGGCTTGTGGGTGATTACCACGCAATAAACACAGCGCTGCCGCTACTATTTTCAGCATAATCATTATTTTTAATTAATGCTTCTGCCTCGTTTAAGCGCCCCATCAATAACAAAACTTCAATGAGGTGTAAGACAAAATCTGCACCTAATTTTTTAATGGGCGTATGCGCGATATAGCTTAATGACCATTGACATAAAAAATCTGCCTGAGAAAAATGCTCTGAAAACTTCACGCCTTGCAAAAGCGACGCCATCACTTCTTGTACCATATCAGGATGCAAGCGTGCTAACCACTCAGCGTGATAAATAGGGCCCATTGCGACTTCATAAGCACGACTTAAGACTTTTTTATCCACGACTTGGGCGCATTTATCCAGCCAATTATGGACAATTTTTGGATTTTCAGCACGCAACAATGCAATGCGCAAATGGGCGATGTATTGTTCTAAACTTAAATGATAATAATAATTAGATGCTAGCATCACATGACTGTCACGCAAGGCAATGCCATAAGCCTCAAACGTATGTTCGATAATAGCGGCATGGATTGGCCAATTTAACCAATCTTTTTTTAAGGTATATTTGACTGCGCCATAATTATCACTGACTTGAATTAATTTTTTATCATTCATGGTGTGGAGTAAGGTGGTGATACTCTTATTATCCACGGCTTTAGCGTCTATGTTTACCCCGGTTTTTCGCATCGCTTCCAGCAAAGCGCTTTTGCCCAATGAAGTACCCGTCAGTGCCAATAACGTTAATACCGCTTTTTGCGGGGCTGTTAATACAGTAAAATCAGCGAGAGAATAAGACATGAAAAACTCAATAAGGGGGATAGATCGCCTGATAATACCATTGGAACCTTAGCGGAGAAAAGCTTCCGATCACTCTCTTTAGAAAATGCTACAGCGTTGATATAAGAATCGCTTGTAGCAAGGACGTTAGCAAGTTCATCTCAATAAATTGCACGATTCTTTACAGGATGTTATGAACACGAAAATTGCTGTAAACTGCTTACGCTAAAAGCTTTACCAAAGAAAATAGGGTAGGATGAAATCGACGAGAAACACGAGGTGGTGGCTATAGGTGGACTCGAACCACCGACCTCAGCATTATGAGTGCCGCGCTCTAACCAGCTGAGCTACATAGCCATGAAGAGCGCGCATTTTAGTGAACATTTAGCGATAAGTCAAATTAAATTGTGGTATTCGTCACGCCCTCACTGACCAATCTTCGTTTCTTTACCTAATAATAATTTGTGAATATTACTTCGGTGGCGAATAATAATCAACGCAGCCACCAATAACATACTGGGTAACAAAGCCAATTCCTTTAAAGAATACACATAAAAAGGCAAGCTAATCGCCATGACTAAAGAAGCTAATGACGAATAGCGAAACAAAGCTGCCATCACAGCCCAAGTAACGATACAACACAAACCCAAGGATGGACTCAAAGCAAAAACTACCCCTAATGTCGTCGCCACCCCTTTGCCACCTTTAAAAGCAAAGAAAATAGGAAACAAATGGCCAACGATCGCCGCCAGCGCCACTAATCCCAACCAAAACAGGGACAACCCTAAAAAATGCCCTGCGACTACCGGTAACACCCCTTTTAAAACATCACCGATCAAAACCATAGCAGCGGCTTTTTTACCCTGAGTCCGCAAAATATTCGTCACCCCCGGATTGCCAGAACCCACTTTTCGAGGGTCTACTTGATGGGTAAAGCGCGCATAAATAATAGCGCTAGACAATGATCCAAAAAAATAGCCAATGACGATTAGCAAAACAGGAGTTATCATAGTCAACTTATTCTCTGTATAAATAAACAAAGGTAGATTATAAACGAATGAACCCACACGCTGACAACCTTATTTGGATTGATTTAGAAATGACCGGTTTAAGCCCTACTCATGACCGCATCATTGAAATGGCTATTTTGATAACCGACACTAAACTCAACGTACTAGCTGAAAGCCCTGTACTCGCTGTTTTTCAAGACGAAGCGACGATTGCTGGCATGGATGAGTGGAATACCAAGCATCATGGAAAATCAGGCTTAATCGAACGCATGAGAATAAGCACTATTGATGAAGCACAAGCTGAACAGATCATGCTGGAATTCTTAAGTCAGTGGGTCCCTGCTAATAAATCACCGATGTGTGGCAATAGCATTTGCCAGGATCGCCGCTTTCTAGCGCGTCACATGCCTAAATTAGAACGCCATTTTCATTATCGCAATTTAGACGTCAGTACGCTGAAAGAATTAGCTAAACGGTGGCAGCCGGAAGTGGCTAAAAGTTATAAGAAAAGAAGTAAACATCAAGCATTGGCTGATATTTACGATTCCATCAATGAATTGAAACATTATCGCATGCATTTATTCAATGATGAGATTGCTAAACCGTTTCGGGAAGACATGCTTGGTCTTGAACAATAGCTATTGTCATTATCCGTGGGCCAAATTTTTGCTAATTTACTCAAAGACGGTGTTTAATCTAATGTCCATGGCAATCAAAGAAACTCGATGACTTTTTTGTAACCACGACCAACCATGAATCCTTTCCAACAAGGATGCTCAGGCTTGCCAAGCATTACCACTCGCGGTTTGCTGAATTTTTACTGCCACTTCGGCTTGACTGGGATCCGTGATTAAACCAACACTAGGGGCACCGGCTTGTTGCAATAACACCATCGCTTGCATGACTTGACCGTAATTAACGCTCGCATCGGCTTTCACTAACACGCTGCGCGTGGCGTGATCTCGCTGATCTTGCGCTAATCCAGCCCTTACTTTTTCCAGCAATATTGCGCTGGGCATCACTGTTTCTGGTGTGGCACTGATATTTAAATAAAAGGCCCCCGTTTTATCGACACTGACAATGATCGGTTCTTTGGCTTTGTTGGCAATAGCAGCGGCTTTAGCTTTCGGTAAATCCACTTGTACGCCTTGATTCAATAAAGGCGCTGTAATCATAAAGATAATCAATAACACTAACATGACATCGATATAGGGAACCACATTGATTTCTGCCATGGGTCGGCGTTTACGACGTACTGGAATCATGAAACTTTACCTCCCACCAATTGCCGCGCCAAAATAGTGATAAATTCTTCCATAAAAGTCGTGTATTGGCTAGACAAACGTTCCACTTGATCAGCAAAACGATTGTAAGCGATCACAGCGGGGATCGCTGCAAACAATCCCATTGCCGTAGCAATCAACGCTTCGGAAATGCCAGGGGCAACCATTGCAATGGTTGCTTGTTGGGTTGATAAACCCAGATCGTGAAACGACGTCATGATCCCCCACACGGTGCCAAACAAACCAATATAAGGGCTGATAGAGCCAACAGTGGCCAACAACGATAAATGCACTTCCATTTGATCCATTTCACGGGCATAAGCAATACGCATAGCGCGCTCGGTACCTTCGATCACCATCGAAGTGGAACTATCCGGTAATTTACGAAGGCGAATAAATTCTCGAAACCCAGCATGAAAAATAGTTTCTAAACCTTCTAATTGCGCTTGATGATGATTAAAATCGGTGTACATTTTACTTAAATCAGCGCAATCCCAAAAAACTTTTTCAAAGGCTTTAGCGCCGGTTTTCAAACGCTTAAAAAAACTGCTGCGCTGAACAATGATCGTCCATGATGCCAGTGATGCCAGCAATAACAGCACCATGACGGCTTTAACCACAAAACCGGCATCGATAAAATATTGAAAAAATGATTGGTCAACTGCCACTTTGATGATTCCTAAGCTATGATAGCGTTATTGTTAAAAAAAACGTCGAAAGCCTAAACTTTCGAATCTTTACGCAATGAGATGATCAAGAAAGAGCGCACTAAGACCCTCCTCTTACTTGATCGCAACGGCTAAGTCCCCGTGCACCGCGTATCGGTCTAAGTATAGCAAAAACTTAAGTCTATTAACCATGAACACTGAACACGATTTTCACCAATTAGCCCTGGATATCAAACAATGGGGTATGGCTCTAGGCTTTCAACAAGTGGGTATTACTGACACTGATCTCGTTATTGCCAAAGAGCGTTTAAACACATGGTTGGCATTAGGCTACCATGGCGAAATGACGTACATGGAAAAACACGGCACTAAACGCAGCGTACCTGCTGAATTAATTCCCGGCACCTTACGCATTATTTCGGTGCGAATGGATTATGCTCCACCTGAACCTTATAGCAAAATCGTCAAACAAAATCCTTTAAAAGCAGTGGTATCGCGTTATGCAATCGGCCGCGATTACCACAAAGTCTTAAAACAACGGCTGAATCAATTAGCGGCTAAAATCACCGCCATCGTCGGCCCCTTTGCCTATCGCGCCTTTGTCGATAGTGCGCCGGTATTAGAAAAACCCCTTGCTGCCAAAGCCGGTTTAGGTTGGCAAGGCAAAAACACCAATCTTATCAATCGTCACGCTGGATCGTATTTCTTTTTAGGTGAACTCTACACCGATTTACCACTGCCAATCGATCAGCCAGTCAAAGATCACTGTGGTTCTTGCCATGCCTGTTTGACGATTTGCCCCACCCAAGCCTTTAGCGCGCCTTATCAATTGGATGCCAGACGCTGCATTTCGTATCTCACTATCGAATATCGCGGTGTCATTCCGCTAGAATTTCGTAAAGCCATCGGCAATCGCATTTATGGCTGTGATGATTGCCAAATCGTTTGCCCATGGAACCGTTATGCTAAACCCACTGATGAACACGATTTTAAACCGCGGCATCATTTACTGGACAGTGATTTAATCACGTTATTTGCATGGACTGAAGCTGAATTTTTAGCCAAAACTGCCGGATCGGCGATTCGTCGGATAGGCTATGAACAATGGCTGCGCAATATTGCCATTGCCTTGGGCAATGCCCCCCGTATTCCCAGTGTGATTGAAGCACTACAGGCAAGAAGTCAGCATCCTTCGACACTCGTACGTGAACACGTTGCATGGGCACTTCAGGAACATTCATTATGTCCCATCAACGACAAACAGCCGCTGGCCTGAGTTTAATTGAAATCTTAATCGCTTGCCTGTTAAGTGTGGTATTGATACGCGCCTTGAGCAGTTTAATCATCACGATCACTCAACACACCACCGCCCAACAACAGCATACACTTCTATTACAACACAGTTGGCTTATTGAACGCATCCTGTCACACGCCATTGCTCATGCTGGCTTCAGTGCTGCTTATCCAGCCGATTTCAATGCTTGGCAAGGCTTAAACTATTACCCACCGCTGCAACTCTATCAGTATAGTTCTGAAGCTTTACCAACCCTATTGCCAACGCATTGGCTAAAAAAGCTATTGAAGCCCAGCACTCTTCTCGAAAGCACCAGCATGGAACAAGGACAATTCGTCCAGCAACACAATGCTAACAGCATCCTAATTCACAGCCAACCACTCGCTCATGTCGGCGATCAATGGTTATTAACCCATCCTAGTGCTTGGCAATTACTTCGTATTGACAAAATCGAACATCACGCACCCTATCAATGGCTACACTTTAGCACGCAACTCAAACTAGAATTGCTCTCACCCTTATTAGCAAGCGAGTATCACCATCAACTCTGGTTTATCGCTTTAAATGGCCAAATTTCACCACGCGGTATCGCTCAATACGGTTTATATCGATGGAATATAGGCAAAGACACTTCCCCCCAAGAAATCGTCAGCGGGATTACCGCGTGGCATGGTCAAATTATCGCTACTAAAAAAACAGCTAACGGTATCAGCACCCTTATCGAATGGCATTTTACGCTAAGCGAAGGAAATCAATCTTTAGCTCAAGTACTCTACATCCTCAATACCAACTTGCACTGATGTGTAGATTTAGCTATTCTCAGCAGGCGCCGCGCGGGAAACTTAACCATATGTGTTGACTGGATACCCGGTAAACATATAAGAAAAAATGCGCTCGATTAATTGCTCATGTTCGCTGTTATCCGTTTGCCAATAATTCTGAAAAGCAGGCGCATTTCCTGCTTGATCAAAGCTTCCTGCTGCCATCGCCGTGAGACATTTAGTCAGCGTCGCGCCACAAATGGATCCAGTCATTTTCAATGCCTTGCTGGTAACGGTTGCACCATGCTGCTGCAAATAGTGCCGCACTAAATAACGACTCATACCCTGAGAACGTTTTTGCGACAGGGGCAAGTTAAAACAAAATTCCACCAAGGGTGGATAGAGCAAGGGATAACGGTATTGAAACCCGAGTTTTTTAGCGATAACCGCTGAATATTCAATCCGCATTCGCAGAGGATGACAATGGGCACCTTGCAATAAAGCATATTCATAATGCTTTACGGTAGGGCAATAAGGTAGGCAGCCTTTAGCACCAGCTCGCGTCAAGTGTTGATACAGTGTTGGATGCGCATGGGTCAGCAGTGCACGTAGTTTAGCTAACGGTGAATGCATTGATCCTGTGGTGTGTTCTTGGTGTAACTGCAATTCACGCCAAATGTGTCGATACGGTTGTTCTCGTAACGCTTGCGGCAAATAAGCACGCATGGGGACATAACCTGACACACATTCATCACCGCCAAAACCAGATAACAGAACTTTCATACCACTGGCTGCAACCGCTTGATGAAGCGTATTGGCTAACATAAAAAATAAATAAGGTGGTGCACCGGCAAATCGTTCACTACACCAGCGCATGACTTTAAACAACTCAAAATCGCGGGCATCAATCGTGTGATGCTGCGCTTGCAAATCAAAACGCTTAATCAAGCTTTGCAAATGCACGTGCTCTTCACAAGCTGCTGCTTGGGCATGCGTGAAATAATGCAGCTGTCTATTCGCTCGTTGGCAAGCGGTTAACAGCATGGATGAATCCAAACCACCGCTTAATTCCGCAGCTACATGATCACCCGTTCCATGAAAATGCACCGCTTCATCAAGTAACTGCGCAAAGTGCGCGTGATAATCACGTGGATCACGGTAATGTAATGGGGTCGCGGTGAGATCTAGGGACCAATAGGACTGCTCTGCTAACTGACCCCCTTTTAACGTTAACACATGACCTGGCGTTAATCGATAAATACCATCGTAAAACGTCACACGATCATAAGGGGTGTAGTGCGCTGCGTGACGCGAAAAACATTCACGGATACAGCGCTGGGGATTTAAAGGCGGCTTTGTTGACAAGCACTGGATAATATCCGGAATCGTTGAACCAAAAACAAACTGCTTCGCATCGTAATAATAATAAAAGGGTTCAAGCCCGAAGTGATCGCGGCCGGCGATTATTGCATTATCACGATTAATCATTACCCAGGCAAAAGCGCGGTAATCGCCTCGACACGCTTGTGCACTTAACGGCGGATTGGGCTGGACGCTAAAACACGCGTCTTGAGCATTGCTTAGCCAATCACTGGCATTGACAAGATGCATAATAACGCTAACTGGCTATATTATCCGCACTATCATTTTCATTGATAGCCGCAGCACCGGTCGCGGTACTCAATATTGCCAACACGGTTAATTCGGGGCTTTGCCAAGGCGCTTTACGTGACAATACTGGTGTTAATTCTGGTCTATGCATTTCAATTGTCACTAGGAGGTGCCTCGCTATGCGTAATCAACGCAACTCCATCACTGGTTATGCATTGTTGTGTTTGATTACTACAGCTAACAGTAAAACAAGGAAAACCAGACGCACCGAGAAAGATCTCGTTATTGTTAGTATTCCCCATGTTGACTATAACAGAAGCAACCGTACTGGGATCGTTAACACGAGCAGCAACAGCTGTCGCATAAACACTCGAAGGCTGAATAGTGATCGTGGTATTTTCAGTAAAAGCTAATGGCGTTCCACCGAGGGTGGTATTAGTTGCCAGACCACCACCACTGCAAGCTGAACTGTTATAAAAAGTTAAGGTGATTTGACCCACCACACTGGTGGCATCACCGACAATCGTATTTTTCAATTGTAACAACCCACCTGGCACATTCACTTTTGCTGTCGTGGCAAGCTCCGTTAAACTTAATGGCGACTCTTGCCCGACTGCACTCTGAATCAATGCCATCAGACTAAAAGCAGCGATGCTTTTCCTGATACTTTTCATGTCATTCCCTGTGTCATTAAGCGGTTATGTGCGCATATTAACAGCACTGCCTTTGCCGATCAATCACCCATTGCCGCTAATAAATCGGCTTGATATTCGCGAATCAACGGGTCGATCACTTCATCCACCGCACCTGCCATGATTTGCTCTAAGCGATACAGCGTTAAATTAATCCTGTGATCGGTGAGTCGGCTTTGGGGGAAATTATAGGTGCGAATGCGTTCTGAACGATCCCCTGTACCCACTAAACTGCGCCTAGTATCCGCTTGTTCTTGCTGTTGCTTGGATCTTTGTTGATCAAGCAATTTAGCGCGCAACAAACTCATGGCGCGGGCGCGATTTTTGTGTTGCGAACGCTCATCTTGGCATTCCACCACCGTCCCTGTTGGAATATGGGTGATTCGAATAGCAGAATCGGTTTTATTGACGTGTTGACCGCCAGCACCCGAAGCCCTAAAGGTATCGGTTTTTAAATCAGCCGGATTAATGTCAATACTATCGATTTCATCGATTTCCGGCATGATCACCACCGTACACGTCGAAGTGTGGACACGACCTTGCGCTTCAGTTTCAGGGACCCGTTGAACCCGATGGGCACCGGATTCAAATTTTAAATGCGAATACACATCCGTGCCAATAATCCGCGCTACGACCGATTTATAACCGCCGTGTTCGCCGAAGCTTTCATTAACCAATTCCACTTGCCAACCTTTATTATCGGCATAGCGTTGATACATACGAAATAAATTACCAGCAAAAATCGCCGCTTCATCCCCTCCCGCAGCGGCACGAATTTCAATAAAAATATTGCTATTGTCATTCGGATCTTGTGGCAATAATAAAATCTGTAAAGCCGATTCGATCGCCTCGATGTTTTGTTTCAATGCTAACCATTCAGCTGTCGCCATAGCTTTGAGTTCAGGATCCGTGTCCAACATCATGCGTTCGGCGTCACTGAGAGCACGCATGGTACGTTGATACGCTTGGTACGCTTGCGATAAAGGCTCAAGGCTGGCATATTCTTTGGAATAGGCGCGAAATTGACTGGCTTCGGCAATCACCGCTGGGTCACTCAACAAACGCTTTAATTCTTCAAAGCGTTCATCTAAATATTCTAATTTTCTATATAAACTGGGTTTCATGAGAGTCTCAATGGACAGCGAATGCACTAGTATAGCGTGCGCGCCTTCCTCTACCAAGTCCATTCCCATGATATCGTCTTGAAATACCCTACTTTATCATGCGCTTTTCCTGTACAATTGCTGCCGCTTCGACTGTATTAATCCACTATGCCAGTGGATTATCATGGTTAACAGCGTTAATTCATTTATCAATAGAGGTTATCATGGCATTAACCACCGCTGTAAAAAATCAAGTCGTAATGGATTATCAAATTGCTGAAGGCGATACAGGCTCTTCAGATGTTCAAGTCGCTTTATTGACTGCCAACATCAAACAATTGACTGGTCACTTTGAAATTCATAAAAAAGATTTACATTCACGTCGCGGCTTGCAACACATGATTAACCGCCGTCGTAAATTACTCGACTATTTAAAACGTAAAGACAATCCACGCTATTTAACACTGATCGCGCGTTTAGGTTTACGGTATTAATTCCCTGCCCCAGACTCCCTTCATGCATGAAGGGAGTCTGGGGCAACTTATCTGCGATGTTGAACAGAGCCACTCACCAAATAAATGCTGAAGCGTTTGTTTCGTTAGTGGTTCACACATCGACACAACCCCTCTCATTATTCGGAAATTTATCATGGCTGTTGTTCGCAAAAGCTTTACTTATGGTGACCATCACGTCACACTCGAAACCGGCGTTATTGCTCGCCAAGCCACTGGCGCTGTGTTAATCACCATGGGTGAAACAGTCGTCTTAGTTACGGTGGTTTGCGCCAAAAATGCTAAAGAAGGCATTGATTTCATGCCATTGACTGTTAACTACATTGAAAAAACCTATGCAGCCGGCAAAATTCCCGGTGGTTTTTTAAAACGCGAAGGTCGTCCGCATGAACGCGAAACCTTGATTTGCCGTTTGATCGATCGCCCACTGCGGCCTCTTTTTGCCGATGGCTTTCATCACGAAGTGCAAATTGTTGCCACGGTGATGTCTTTGGATCCCAATGTCAGCCCTGATATCGTCGCTCTCCTAGGGGCATCAGCAGCTTTAGCGATTTGCCACTTACCCTTTAAAGGCCCTATTGCCGCAGCGCGCGTCGGTTATGCGTTAGGACAATTCATTTTAAATCCTTCTGTTGAAACACTGGAAACCTCTGATCTTGATTTAGTGATTGCCGGCACAGATAAAGCTGTCTTAATGGTGGAATCTGAAGCCAGTGGCTTATCGGAAGAAGTGATGCTCGATGCGGTGATCTTTGGTCACCAGCAAATGCAAGTAGCCATCGACGCCATCAATGCATTTGCTACCGAAGTCGGGGGAGATACTTCGATTGCTTGGCGTGCACCTGTCACCGATGCAGATTTGATTAATCGCGTGACCGCTGTGGTTAAAGAAAATTTAATCGCCGCTTATCAATTGCGTGATAAAACCGAACGCGTAGCTCATTTAAACGCGATGCGTCAACACGGCCTGGATTATTTTGCCGCTGAAAGTGTGCCGGTGTGTAAACATCAGGTTGCTGCGATTATCGAGCAATTAGAAAGCGATTTAGTGCGCAATTATATTCTTGATGGTAAGCCGAGGATCGATGGTCGTGATTTAACGACGGTGCGTCCCATCACGATTCAAACCGGTATTTTACCGCGCGCTCATGGCTCGGCATTATTCACCCGGGGTGAAACGCAAGCGATTGTTGTAACGACGCTGGGGACTGATCGTGATTCACAAGTGTTAGATACCATCGAAGGCGAAGGCCGTGAAAGTTTTATGTTGCATTATAATTTCCCGCCTTACTCGGTGGGTGAAACCGGCATGGTCGGCAGCCCTAAACGCCGCGAAATCGGTCATGGTAAATTAGCTAAACGTGCTCTGGAAGCCGTTTTACCAGACATGAATGCATTTCCTTATGTGCTACGTGTCGTGTCTGAAATCACGGAATCCAATGGTTCTAGCTCAATGGCTAGCGTTTGCGGTGCCAGTTTATCGATGATGGATGCAGGGGTACCGTTATTAGCACCCGTTGCTGGGATCGCGATGGGTTTAATTAAAGAAGGTGATCGTTTTGCGATTCTGTCTGATATTTTGGGCGACGAAGATCACTTGGGCGATATGGATTTCAAAGTAGCAGGAACTGCCCATGGTATTACCGCTTTACAAATGGATATTAAAATCGATGGCATTACCCAAGACATCATGAAAGCGGCCTTAGCACAAGCACGCGCTGGCCGTTTACATATTTTAAGTATCATGAATGAAGCGGTATCGACCAATAAAGCCGACATTTCACTGCATGCACCGCGCATCACCACCATTAAAATCGATCCTGAAAAAATCCGCGATATCATCGGTAAAGGCGGTTCAGTCATTCGCGCTATCACCGAAGAAACCGGCACCAGTATCGATATCAGTGATGAAGGTGTGGTAAAAATTGCCGCCGTTGATACCGCAGGTGCTGAAGCTGCTTTGCAACGGATCCGCGATATCATCGCTGAAATTGAAATTGGCAAACATTACGTCGGTAAAATTGTCAAAATCATGGAATTCGGTGCTTTTGTCAATGTCTTACCCGGCAAAGATGGCTTAGTACACATTTCACAAATTTCCAATGATCGCGTCGTCAATGTGGCAGATGTCTTAACCGAAGGCCAAACGGTTCGGGTGTTAGCGGCTGAAATCGATCGTCAAGGTCGCGTTAAACTCAGCATGAAAGATGTCGATCAAAGCAATTTAGATTGATTTTATTCTGCAACCGAAAAAAAGGCTTAACATCAAAGCATCGATGTTAAGCCTTTTTAGTCATCACTGTTCTCACGCATCCCAGCTTTAAGTGCTTAATTGCAATAAACCATAACAAACGTCACCGGCAAAGCATTTTTTTATAACGTTAAAATTACCTTGAATGACGGTTTCTAATACTAAGGTTTTTTCTACTTCAAAATAAAGTACACTGTGTTGATCGATTAACTGATTCATCACTAGCGAATCCAATGCGGGTTTCAATAAACGTTTACCAAAAGGTGGATCTAAAAAAATAATATCATACGGTTTTATCGGTGCCAAAGAATCAAAACGATCCGGAGATGTCCCTTGAATGATACGCAAAGTTTCAGCCCCTAATTTTTCAGCATTTTCATGACAATATTTACGCGTAACATTGACATTATCGATAAAAATACCCTCTTTAGCGCCTCGCGACAACGCTTCAAAACTCAGCGCCCCACTGCCGCCAAAAGCATCTAAAAAAATCGCCTCATGAATATACGGTGCAAGCCAATTAAACAATGTTTCTCGAATGCGATTAGGCGTTGGCCTTAAACCTTCAGCTGCCATAAAATCGATCGGACGTCCACGCCATTTGCCACCAATAATTTTAATTTTACTTAACATGCAACGCATCCTGTTTTTTCACTGACAATGATTGGCTTGATAAACATCGATTAAATCGCCTCGCTCGACTAAATGATAATTTTTTTCTACTAAAGCAAATAAATTCGCTAAGCCATAATAGATTACCACACTGCTGATATCGGAACTTCGAAACTGCAGCGCTTTTTTAAAGCCTGGAATATGCCAATAATCAACACGCACATCACCAAAATGACTCGAATCAATATCTGCATCAACAAATAAATAACACGAATTCGCTTGAGTGATTTTATTGACCACAATATCTTGTTCATGCCGAGTGGGAATACCGATTGCCAGCGTACCATAAGGCAGCGCTGCAGCATGGTTTGATAACCAATACAACACACTGTCATATTTAGAAATCATATAAATACTGGGGTTTTTTTCGTATTTATGGATTAACGCCACCGCATTTTTAAAAGGCTTTGGATCCATATCGGTAAAAAATTGCGCGTTTTTAAAATCCCAAAAATAATGTTGATGGGTATTTTTCACTTCTTCATAACTCAATAAAATATTCACAAAACTTAATTGAGCGATAATATAAAAAACGGTACTGGGAATAAACAGCGCTAACCAAAAGTTTTTGATTTCGACAGGTGATTTAATATAAGTCAACACGTTTTTGGCCACTAACGTCAAGCCAATAATGGCGATGGGCCATAATGCTTTGGCATGTGCCGCGGCCGAATAAATCACATAATACAGTGAACACGCTTGGAAATAAAAACACGTGAACAAAATTACTATTTTTGATTGAAGTGAATTTTTTTTATCTAACAATAAAAACACATACACAGCAAAACATGCCAAACCCATCACGATGCCGATAGTGAAATTCGCTTCAGGAACCGCTACCCCTAAAAAGAAATATTTTAATAACGAATACGGGGTTTTTGGCAAGATAGCTAAAGCCACACTGGTTAGGATCAAGGCAAGGGCAATAAATACCCATAATACCTTCGGCTTGTGGGCTTGAGCATAATAATACACCGTAAGCGCACCTATTAACGCTGCTACCAAACTCAAACCAAATTCGACATTGTTTAAAATAGCGATAGTGGCCACCATTAAAGCGATTGCTAACCAAGCATAACGCCATCTTGAGGTTACCTGTAAAAATAACGCGAATACCGCAATGGTTGGCAAATCCAAATAATGACGCAATGGATTTAAGCCTGGCTGAAAACGAATTTCTTCAAAACCGATTAAATACACCGAGCCTAAACCCAGCACTGTGGCCAATAAGCTAAAGCCAAGATCACGGGTTAAAAAATACATCAGTGCGATCCAAAAAAAATAATAAATAGGATAAACACTGTAAAGTACTGTCAAATAATGTTGAAAATTAAAATCACCGGTAGCGAGCATGAGGTTAGCGATACTAAGATTGCTTAACCACCCGTAAAAAAAATGATTATCGCTATCGGCTTTGCCTAAATGATAAGCATTGATCGGACCAAACATAGCTTCATGATGGTGAAAATAATGCCACACTAAACACGAAGCCGATGCTTCATAGCGATTATTATGAATGAATTGTGCTTCTTCTGTAGCTAACGACCGATTTTTATACAATGCTTTTTGCACTGCCCACTGGTGATAAAAAGCCTCGATATGCTGCCGATCTTGGGGATTCGAAAATAAGTGCAAAATTTTTGTGTGTTTTTCTGCATTATCGGGTTCGGAAATAAGGATTTGTGAACTGCGCGGGTTATACACTAATAATTCATGAGACGTTAAAGCGGTTATTTGGCTAGCATCGATAATCAAAATACCCGAAAGTGCGCTTAAAGGGGGAATCGTTCGCGTTAACGGATTATAACGATACAAATCAAAAAGGCGGTTACGATTGGTATAATCGATAGTATCTAAACTGGCGTGAAGCAGGGTTTGATGATGCAGTGATTGCTCAGGCACGTGGATTAATGTTCTAGAGGTGATATCGGTAAAATCATTGAGAATAAAAATCTGACTGGGCCAAAAAAAAGTCGCCATCAACCATACGAAAATGCCAAATAACACCATTAACACACTGCCACACAGCACATTATTTTTCATGAATGCAAGTTTTCCAGTAATTCACCCGCACACAAAAGCCATTTGCACCCCAACACAACAGCGTCATGAATAAGAACCCTAAACTCGATAGATTATTTTTAGCACCGTATTGACTCAACCCTAAACACCCCACACTCCACACGGTTAACAATGCCAACCGGGAATAAGGCACCTTTAGCAATGCTGGTTGCAAGCGTTTTTGCCAATGCACTAGCAGCAAAGCCATCAAAGGTGTCAGCAGACAGATAGCCACATAGACAATAATGCTCAATAACTTGTCTTTTTGCACGCTACTTTCATCCCAGGGCATTAATGACAAATTTGCCAGGGTATTCACACAATAAGGGTACACGGTTAACCGCAGTACGATATGCAATAACGCTAAGGTAGCAACATAACTGTTCGCTAAGTACCATAAATATTTTGCCATCACAACTCTCATCCATACCAGTATTTTGGGTTAAATTTCGCTACAATAGCCATTTACTATCGTCAGAAAGCTATCATGAGCAGTCTTTCCATCTCTATCGTTTTATATAAAACCGACCTTCGGATCTTAACAGCTTGCTTGAGCCACTATTATAAAGCTTTTTCGAAGCTTCCCTGTGAGGTAACGGTTGAATTACTGTTAGTGAATAATTCGCACCACATCGATGGAGATGTGATCAAACGCCATTTACTCGCTGATCAAAATGCTCCTTACCCGATCACCTATATCGCTGCTCCCAAAAATGGCGGTTATGGCTATGGACACAATTTAGCGATTATGCATTCTCAAGCTACTTACCATATTGTTTCCAATGCCGATATTTATATCGATGAACAAGCACTCAACAATGCCTATGCTTATTTAGAAACGCATCCAGACGTGGGTTTATTAAGCCCCGATGTCTATGATATGGATAATCACCGTTGTTACCTGTGCAAACAAGAGCCTAGTTTTTTAATAGCCGCATTGCGTCGATTACCGCACTGTTTAAAAAATCGCTGGGCTGATCGTCGCTTAGCACGCTTTGAAAATCAACACTTGGATTATGACCATGTGATTAGTGACTACAGTTTTCCGACCGGTTGCTGGATGTTTTTTCGTATGGAAACGCTAAAAGCGTTACATGGCTTTGATGAAGGCTATTTCTTATACTGCGAAGACGCTGATATTGGCCGACGATTAAAAGCCATTGCAACAATGGTTTATGTCCCCACGGTCAAATGCCACCATGAATGGCAACGGGCATCAGCGCATTCTATCCCGCTGCTATTAACCCATATTCGCTCGACGTGGCGCTATACCCGAAAATTTAGAAAGAAAACTTAATACTGACTTAACACCTGATCTAATAACACGCATTGTTCTTGTAAATTCACCCATTGCTCTTGCCAGTAAACGGTGGTATTAAACCATGGAAAACTTAAAGGAAACGCAGGATCATCCCAACGCTTCGCTAACCATGCGGAATAATGCAACATTCGCAACGACCGCAATGCTTCGATCAAGTTTAATTCACAGCGATTAAAATCGTGAAATTCACGATAACCTTTTAAAATTGCATTTAACTGAATAGTCATTTGTTCATCATCGCCCGACAATAACATCCACATATCTTGAATGGCAGGTCCCATCAGGCAATCATCCAAATCGACCATATGCGGGCCTGTGTCACGCCACAAGACATTGCCAGCATGGGTATCACCATGCAAACGGATAACTTGCAATGGGGTTACTTGCGCAAAACACTGCTGTATTTTTTTCAACAAGGCATTGGCTGTCGCAAAATAACCGGCTCTAAGGTGTGCTGGAATCAATTCACTGGCTTTTAACAAAGCCAGTGCCTTATGACCATAGGTATCCACATTTAAAGTGGGGCGATGTTGAAAATCTTTGACCGCGCCCACCGCATGTAAGCGGCCAATGAAGCGCCCCATCCACGCCAAGTGCTCGAGACTATCGAGTTCAAGCGCTCTGCCACCTTGGCGTTTAAAGAGGGCAAAGCGAAAATCGTGATGCATAAACAAACTTTGTCCGCTTTGATCACGCCACGGCGCCACCACAGGAATTTCTAAAGCTGCTAATTCATGGGCAAATTGGTGTTCTTCAAGAATCGTTGCCTCCGTCCATCGCGCAGGCCGATAAAATTTAGCGATCATCGGCTCAGCTTCTTCTAAGCCGATTTGATACACCCGATTTTCATAACTATTTAAAGCCAAAAAACTGCCAGAGCAAACAAAACCGCGACTTTCGATGGCATCTAAAATAACATCCGGCGTCAATAAAGCATAAGGGATACTGGCTTCGTGACTCATAAAGACTTCCCCTGTTAAGATGATCTATCATACAGGGGAAGTCTCTTGAAGTTTGAACTAATATAAGGTACCCTTAAAAAGTGAACCGTCATGGGTAACTACCATGAATATGTTTAAAGTCTCGCTTTCAAAACAAGCACAAAATCAATTAACAAAATTTACCAGGGCCACCTCATTAAAATTGCAAAGCTGAAAGTGAGATATTATCGCTTTAAGAAATTGTAAAGCATGAAGTTGAGGCATTCATACCGTTAGTAAGGCTGAAAGCCTGATAGAATTTAGCCTGAGGTTGAGCGATAGCAATCTTGGGGGCTTTTTCTTGCATGCTATGTATTTTTTAATAAAGTGACCCTGGTAGTCTCCATTGCAATTTATTCGCTTAGCCATTCAAGATGAACTTGATAAATATCAACTTTCGGTGGATATTCACTTAACCGAACACCAAGATGCGGCTTAATCGTTCTTATGACCACACCCTTAACGCTCGGCAATTTAACGTTTGACAATAATCTCATTCAAGGCCCCTTAGCTGGCATCAGTTGCGCACCCTTTAGACGCTTAACGTGGCAACACAGCAAACCAGCGTTTTCGTGTACCGAAATGATTTCGTGTAAGACACTCCTTCATCATCCACTCGCTACCCAAAAACGCTTTACCACCAAAGCACTTGATGAAGGTCCGGTCTGTTTTCAATTATCAGGCGCCGATTCTCGTGAACTTGGTCAAGCAACGCGTATTAGTACCCAATTAGGCGCAGATTTAATCGATTTAAATTGCGGTTGCCCAGTCAATAAAATTCGCAAAAAAGGCGCTGGCTCAAGTTTATTGCTGCAACCGGATAATTTGTATCAATTAATACGTGCGATGAAAGATAATACCCACGTGCCTGTATCGATTAAAATTCGTGTGCAAGGTTTTGGCCCTGATCGCTTTCATGATGAACTCATCAAAGCTATTAATGCTTCTGGGCTAGATTATCTCATTGTGCATGGCCGTCATTGGACTGAACATTATGAAACCACCTGCCATTATGAAGATATCCGCTTCTTTGTAGAGCATCTGAACTTGCCGGTAATTGGTAATGGTGACATTGCTGATGTCGCTTCTTTACAAACGATGTTAGCCACTGGGTGTGCGGGGGTAATGATCGGTCGCGCTGGCGTAGGTCAACCGTGGTTAATCGGTCAATTAAAAGCGTTATTGGCTGCTGAAACATTTCATACCCCCAGCCAATATGCGATTGGCTCGATGTTTATGGAACATGTCAGCGAATTAAGTGCCTTGTTAGGCAGTGAAAAATTTGCCCTTTTACAAGCGCGAAAAATAGCTAAGTATTATAGCCGCCGCATCCCTGCTCGGCTTGAATTCTGTGCCCAAATGAATAACTGTGAAAAGCTGGAACATTTCGAAACCTTGGTGCGATTTTTTTTTAACTAACCGTGATTTTTCGCGCAGCGCATGTTGACCGCATACATTCTAGGGAGTTTACATTATTTCAAACGCGAATAATCGTTCTTTTTGGTATGATGCTTGCGCCGGTTTATGCGCTTTATTCATCGGCATTGGTTTATGCCGCTTTGCTTATACCGCCATCATGCCAGCATTGATTCAACAACATTGGCTCAATCCAGCAGCAGCAGGTTATTTAGCCGCCAGTAATTTGCTGGGTTATTTACTGGCAGTCGCGTTGCTTAATAAAATGTTGCCTTATTATTCTCTCTTAACGTTAATCAAAACGGCGCTAGTCTTAGCTGTCTTAAGTTTGAGTTTTTGCGCCATCAACGGTGGCTTTGCTTGGTTAGTCTTGTGGCGTTTTACAGCAGGTATAGCGGGAGCTATGTTGATTGTGTTGACCCCAGCTGCCACCTTAACCCAGGTGCCCACGGATTATAAAGGTCGAGCAGCAGGTATTCTTTTCACAGGAATCGGGTTAGGCATTATCGCCTCTGGCCTTATTTTTCCACTTTTGGCTAAACAACCAGTCGCGTATTCTTGGTTAATTGCTGCAGGGATAGCGTTTATTTTAAGTCTATTCGCATGGCCGAGATTCAAAACAATGCACGCTAACACCATTGCCCATCACGTCACCTCGGTACCAAGCGTTATTTTACAAAAAAGCAAAACTATTTTGTGGCTCATGTCAATCGCCTATCTTTTATACGGCATCGGGATGGTGCCACATACCTTATTTTTAGTAACGTATCTGCACAGCACTTATCATGCCAGTCTGGTGCTAAGCGGTTTATTTTGGGCTTTGTTTGGTTTTGGCGCCACCCTTGGCCCCATAAGCGTCGGCTTAGTGGCTGATAAAATCGGCACGTATAAAAGCTTGGTGCTGTGCTTTATGTTAGCTACCCTGACACTCATCATTACCCTATTTACACCCAGATTGACGCTATGCCTCGCCACAACTTTTTTGATGGGGATGCTATTGCCTGCCATTCCCAGCTTGCTGTCAGCAAGAATTTTTGAATTACCCCCCGAGCAACATCCGCTTTTTTGGGGGCGTAGTGCCTTGTATTGTGCCATCAGCCAAGCGGTTGCAGCTTACCTGATGGCATACCTATTGCCTTATCCTAACGCTTATTTTTATTGTTTGTTAATCGCCACAGGAGCTTTTTTATTCGGTTTGCTCGCCATGAGTTACTGTGGCGTCAAACAACTTGGATTACATCCGGATGCATAATTAGCCAGTTCCCCTGCTTTTTCAGGCAGCGCTAAGGCTGCTAAACTGCCAGCTGCCACAACCGCTGAACAAGGTGTTACTCGTTCTTTTCTATTTGAAACTATTTCAGGAATCATCACCGTTGCAATAGTCGTTAAAAGCACACCCCTCAATTGCCCCCTAACATACCTTTCTTGTTGATCGCGTAATTCCTGACAAGTAAAACCACCGGCTTGTCGAATAGCCTGACTTATCATTGATGATTTACCACTTATTTCAATTGCTGAATCCAATAGCGTTTTTTTACTATAGGCGAACAAGCGATTAAGATCAAACACCGGGGTGCCATCTGATTTTTTCTTACCATACCCATAGTTAGACAATAGGTTAAAACAAGCTACATCTTCTAAATACACCGTTTGATGTAAAGCAGAAACCAATCCAGCACTGAGCGCTGGATTTAATGAATCTGTACGACCCTTAGTATTGAGTAATGTATTTAATAATTCATATCTTAATTTTGCTGGTACATCGCTTTGCAAGACATAAAAAAATACCGTTAAACGCTCATTGGAAGGCCGACGCGGATCATGGCTAACCGCATTCAAATCCAAAACGGCTTGACCTTGTTGATCACGCACCGCTAATAACGCATTGACAATAGCTAAGCTGTTACTGACTTCTTTTTTAGCAAGCGCTAACGCGAATAATAAGGCATTCGAATGGCTGCTGTCACCACCGCTAAATAATAGCGTGGGATCGCTGGGCTTTGCTTGATATACAGTGATAATCGCTTGAACGGTTGCTAAATCATCTTGCTCAATCGCAGTTAATAAATCCTGGTTGGTGTAAAGCATCGTACTTTCTCCGAATAATGATCATTTGAGAAAGATAGCATTGCCAAATACCCACCCAAAAAATTAGGCTAAATTTAATTCACCTTGTTGATGTTTAGAAATTTTGCTAATCGCGCATTTTGTGCGCGGTCGAAATACGCCGGTCGATTGCTAAAATAAGGCACCGTGACCTGATAAATGCGCCGATTGGTCAGAGTATTTAATTCAGGATGGTGATTGATAATCACTTGCCAACTGGCATCGGGGTGAGCTTTAAGCTCAATAATCGCTTCTTGGATCGAAACCATAAACGCGTGTACAGCGGGTGTTGGTGCAAGCGTGTTTTTTGCCACAAAAATCAATTCCGCATAGGGTGGCACTCCATTTTGTTCAGGATAAAACACGCTGACAGGAAAATGCTGTTGTTGCAATTCAACTAATTCAACATTGCGCATAGCGCCACTGATCGCTGCGACTCGATGCGCTAACAAAGCAGGGGTCAAATTATAATGAACATTGAATAATTGCACCGAATCCAGTGGCAAATGATGATAAGTCAACATCGCTTTTAACATCAAGCTATCCACTGCCCCACTGCTGTAGCCGATCGTTTTGTGATGTAAATCAGACAATTGCTGAATACCTTGTGATTTATCGGCAATAATGCACGCCAAGGGTTGATCGATTAAAGTCCCGATCCAACGCACTGGCAAACCACGCGCTTGCATCAATAAGTAACTGGGTTGGTAACTTAAGCCAATATCGACTTTGCCAACAGCAACCATTTTTAAAGGGTCACTGGCATCGGAAGGATTCATCAAACTCACCTTTAAACCATGTTTAGCAAAGATGCCGGTATCCTGCGCTATAAACAATGGCGCTTGATCTGGATTCGGTAACCAATCGAGCATGATCGTCAATGGCGTTAACGCTTGAAGCGTTAACGAAAGACTTAACAAACTGAAACCCAAAAACCCTTTTTTAATGGTCTTGAACACGGCAACCTCATTTTTAAACCTAGTCTCTCATGATTCACTTTACCAAGAGTTGAATCCTTATGCTATAAGTCTATTCTCAACAACTAAGGATCGGATCATGATCGATAGCCATTTAATCGATTTAACGGGTTATTTCTTCAATAATTTTACCGTAATCATGGTGATATTCGCCCTGATTATCTGCATTTTACTCGCACCTGCTTTCGATTTCGAGCGAGCGAATGGATTTTGTTTAGGCGTAATACTTTTTTGCTGCGTGGGCTTAACCGGCTTATGGGGCTTTGTCATGCATGCTTTTTTTCCATCTTTGAACGGTCAATTTAGCAGCGGGACATTGAGTCCTTGCGAATTTGACGTGGCTTTAGCCCAGTTAGGACTAGGTCTTAGCGGCGTGTTAGCACTGTGGCGTGATTTTGAATTTCGCTTCGCTGTCATTTTAAGCGCCAGTTGTTTTTTATGGGGCACAGCAGCAGAACAGTTATACTCGCATTTTATACGGCATGATCCGTCAGCCGGCAACAGTGGCATGCTGTTATACGCCAATCTCGCCATACCTGCTTTTTTATGGCTGCTGGTGGCATTTCGCAGTCGCTGATTTAAGGAATTAAGCTTTTATGACGTAAGCTTGGTAGAATAGCACATCATCGCTATTAATCTTGAGCCATCATGTTCTCTTTTTTGAAAAAAAAATCCCCTGAGGTTGTCAATTCACCCACGACGGATACCTGCGAGTTAGAACCTATTAAACCCGCGCTTGAAGGCAACATTAACCTTGACGAACCTGTTATCGCGGTTAAAAAAAGTTTACTGTCGCGCTTTCGCGTTAATTTAACGAAGACCCGTCATAAATTTACCGATCAAGTCGCTAATTTGCTTTTAGGTAAAAAAGTCATCGATCAAGCTTTACTCGACGAACTCGAAACGCTGTTAATCAGTGCCGATTTAGGCATGGAAGCGACGCAAATCATCATTAAAGGCTTAACCCAGAACATTGCGCGCAAAGCATTAACCAACCCTGATGCTTTATGGGACGCTTTGCGAAGGGCTTTAATCGACATCCTCACACCGTGTCAAAAGAGGTTAGATCTTAGCCACAGCAAACCGGCAGTGTTTTTAATGATTGGCATCAATGGCGCTGGCAAAACCACCACGATCGGTAAACTCAGTCATTATTTAAAAGCACAAGGTTTAAATGTTATGTTAGCTGCCGGTGATACCTTTAGAGCTGCAGCGGTCGAACAATTACAAGCATGGGGTGCGCGCAATCAATTGCCCGTCATTGCCCAACAGACTGGCGCTGACAGTGCTTCGGTATTATTTGATGCAGTGACAGCTGCCAAAGCACGCCATAGCGATGTTTTATTGGCTGATACCGCAGGACGCTTACACAATAAAGACCATTTGATGGAAGAATTGAAAAAAATCAAACGCGTCTTGGGCAAAGCGGAACCCGGTGCCCCCCATGAAATTTGCTTAGTACTCGATGCCGGCATCGGTCAAAATGGTCTCGTTCAATTAGAAAAATTTCATCAAGCACTCGGCGTGACATCGTTAATTCTCACCAAACTCGATGGCACCGCCAAAGGCGGCATCATCTTTGCCATTGCTGAAAAATTTAAATTACCGATTTATTTTATCGGCGTTGGTGAACATGTCGATGATTTACGCCCTTTCAATGCAATAGAATTTGTCGATGGCTTACTGCCATTAATGACGCTTTGAAGGCTTTTTAGAGCCTAAATCTTGGTTTTTTTCAGCATAAAGGCTAACCCACTGAATAAGGGCATTAAGCGTCGAGCTATTGATGCCATTGGAATTGATATAACTTCGATCAGTATAACCAAATCGATTGGTATAACACCCTACCTCTATTACGTTAGTCCGAGCAGCAATAATTTCTTTAGAAGAAAATAATTTTGTAATATCACATGATGTTTCGTTAAGTTTACACACTAATAATTCCGCGAGTTTTACATTGATTTCGCGATTAATACCTCGAGATAATTTAAGAAATAAAAAATCATGGCCGTAATCTTTTTCTTGTGCCAAATTATTTACTAAAACACTAGCCCCATCGATATATTGTTGTAACTCATGCTGAATAATTTTTTTAAATTCTCCAATATTTATATTCTCGTTTTTATCTAAAGGAAGTTCGTGATAACTGTTCGACCAAAAAATATTCTTTAAGCACGAAAAACATGATGGAGTTTTTTCGGGTCGTTTTAATTTAGCTTCTTCTGGCAATGGTTGTGCTTCTTTTCTTTGTTGTACGGCTACTAATTGATTAGCTAAAACTTTTAATTTTTCACTATCATAAGCATGAAAATTTTGTTTATCTTGTTCAGAAAGGTCACCTCGAAATTTTATGATAGTGGCTATACATACACTTTCCGCTTCAACTTGAGTAGCAAACGCCACCCATTTTGTAAAACTGCCAGAAAAGTTAACTAGTTTTTGTTGATATTCCTGTATTAATACTGAAAATGATCGATCATAATCATCCCGATCAAATAACTCCTTAGAAAAATTGCACACGATATCGCTTTTTACTTGTACTATTGCCGCGTTAATTAATGCTTCTATAGATAACCCATCCCAATGACGAATATTCTTTAAACATGGGTGTTGTAAGAGTGCTTGCAACTGTTTAAAATTTTCCTGAAGGGTATCATTCAACGCTCTTAAGTCTTTCTTGTCAGTAATTAATTTCAGTGTTTGTACCTGAATGAATTTTTCAACATTATCTGTTTTTATCTTTGGATCAGCTTCAGAAAGTAACGTTGAAAATATTTTTTCTACTTTATTCTTTAGATATAAGCACCAAAGCTTTTTAAGCTGGTTAGCACGGATGACAGATATAAGCTCCTGATACAATAAATCATCTTTCATGCTATTTTTTTTATTTTTATTTAATTTTTCAAAAAAACTATTGGAGAAATATTTTTTCTGAAGGGTCTCCTCAAATGTTTGTTTGCCATTACGCCAATAAACTTTTATAGCATTCTTAAGGTTCTTAATTTCTTGAACATAGATAAAAAATTCATTTATGATCAGAGGCTTTACACTACCTCCATCCACTATAATATGGTTATACCTAACATCACTATCAGGTAACTTAAAATTTGCTAAAATTTTACTGTTAAATTCATCTTTTTTTAAATTTTCAATTAATTTTTCACGAAAAATAGCATTTGTTTCGACTAGCAGCTTGTTTAAAGCATTTACATCTTCAAGGTAAGCCCATGTTTGTGCAGTATCTGGCATTAACTCAGCCCAATCGCTCTGAATAACCGCTACTTTTTCTGCAATGTATCTTGTTTCAGCTGCCTTGGCTTGTTGATAAAATATTTGAATTGCATCAAAGTCAACACTACCTGTCGACAAGCTTGTATCAAACTGCTGTTTTGCTTCTGTAAATTCCGTATCGTTTCCATAAGGACTTGCATTATCATGCCCGGCATTTTGATAATTATCTTGATTATTTATTGCTTCATATTGGCAATTAAATGTATCCCAATTGCTTACTGATTCACTTTTAAGATCCCTGAATGCTGGGTAATGCTCACCAAGATACTTAATGATTTTTTCTATAGATTTCAATAAATAATCTAATAACTCATTGTTTAAGTTAATTAAATATTCAAATAACAAGTTTCCACTTTTCTGTATTAAAACAATTTTTGTTTCTAATTCAGGATTATTTTTCAATAAAGTTTTTACTAATTCATTATTTGGTTTATCTAAAAATTCTTTTTTGAGTTTTGAATAAAAAACACTAAACTTTTTTTGCCTGTTATTTTTATTATGCACTAGATGTGAGACATAACCTGTAACACTAAGACTGTCAGATAATATTTTTAACTCTGCAGTACACTGTGATTCTTCAAAAGGTAAACTTGATTTATTTTGTTTTAACAAAAATAATATAGACGAACAATCCCTTGCAGATAATTTTTTTTCTGCTATTGTTGGTGCTGTTGACGAATGCTCAGATTTAAACAGTTTATTTTCTTCTACTACAGGAGATAAATCACGATGGCGATGCTCATTTTTATAAGTAGCGGCTGTGTAATTAGTGTAGTCACTTCTGTATCGTGTTATTAATTCATAAGAAGCGGCGGCGAGCACTCCAGAAGTTGAGACATTTAAAATTGCTTTTTTGTAATCGCTATTTAATGCACTTTCATCACCATCCGAAAAAACGCCTAATTGTCCACACGTAAATTCATAAAGCTCTTTATCATAAGCGCTTCTTTTTTTATACTTGGTTAATACTTCACGTATAATTTCACATTCTTCTAATTCAGCCATTACTTGATCATTAGTTTTTTTTAGTTCAAGCTCTTTTTTTCTTTTATCAATCAGCTCTGTTATGAAACCAACATCATCCGCAAAATTTTCCGCCCCAATAATTGCATAATAATTTTTCATAGACCCGGCTAGAAACCAATGAACTTGGTTTTTTATTATCAGGGATGAAAGCATCCGCGATGGCACTAATTTTTTATTAGCCTTAGCTGGCAGTGTAACACGTATCTATACAATACTTTGTATAGATACGGCCCTTGTTAGAGCAAGTTAGAAATGTCACTTATTTAGGATTTTCTGGTAAGCTTTTGCTTATATATTTACAATCGGTGGGATGAGGGATCACCGGTACCCAACTCCCAGTTATCGTTTGGTTTTGCATAACAAATTCTGAAATTTTAGTGCAAGAATCTTCAGCAACCCCTACCCCCGAATTTACACCATCCTGAGGGCTAGTAGAACAGTCCATTGGATAAAAAGCCACTAGATTACTACTGCCATGCGCATGTGTTGTGATACTGCAACAATGATAAACGGCCTTACCATCACAAACAGCAGCACTGTAGCCTTTCGAAGCCACAGTCAGAGTTGAAACTTGAGCCGGACCCACAGCAAACGCACTCGAACTGCAAAGACTCACCAACAACAAAATTCCGCTTACATTGTTCTTCTTTAACATTTTCACACTCCTTTGACTATTTAACAAAAAGATCTGCCACTAGCAATGATTAAACGCATCACTGAGGCTAAGTCTATAACATTTTTCACTATAAATAATCAACAATAAAAATCCAAAGTCTTGCTCATTCCCGTTTCAAAGCTTTCCAGAGGAAACCAGTGCAATTGCTGTTGAATTTTAGTCGCATCAATTGCATAGCGCCAATCGTGACCGGCTCTGTCTGTCACAAACGTGATTAAATCACGGTAAGGGGTAACGCGGGGTACAGCTTCATCGAGCATGGCACAAATGTGCTGTACAATCGCTAAATTGGTCCATTCATTATTACCACCGACATTGTAAGCCTCCCCCACCGTGCCACGTTGAATGATTTGCCAAATCGCATCACAATGATCCGTCACATACAACCAATCACGAATATTGCTGCCATCACCATAAACCGGGATTGGCAAATTTGCCAGTGCCGTACGAATGATCGTAGGAATGAATTTTTCAGCATGTTGACGGGGCCCATAATTATTCGAACAATTACTTAAAGTCATCGGCAAGCCATAAGTATGGAAATAGGCGCGCACTAAATGATCTGAACCGGCTTTACTGGCAGAATACGGTGAATTGGGGGCATAGGGCGTAGTTTCAGAAAAAGCCGGATCTTCAACCGTTAAGGTGCCATAAACTTCATCGGTTGAAATATGGTGAAAACGGCATTGATCACTCCCCCATTGCTGTTCGGTCAACCAATACCAACGGGCGGCTTCGAGCAACACAAACGTGCCCATGATATTAGTGTTTACAAACGCGGCGGGACCGGCAATCGAGCGATCAACATGGCTTTCAGCCGCAAAATGAATGATGGTATCAATCTGATGTTCACGCAATAAATGGGCTATCAAAACAGCATCCCCAATATCACCCTGAACAAAGGTGTAACGGGCAGGATCACTGACCGGTTCGACATTGGTTAAGGCACCGGCATAGGTTAATAAATCTACATTGACGATGGTCACTGTGCTATTTTTAGCTAACAAGTAGTGAATGAAGTTACTGCCGATGAAACCACAACCACCGGTGATTAAAATATTTTTTGCTTGATAATTCATAAAAGGGCTTTGAGGACCAGGCGTAATTCTTCACGCCAAGGGGTTAAAGGGATGCCTGTTAACTTACAGACTAAGGTGCTATTTAATTCACTATTGGCCGGCCGCTTGGCAGGCGTTGGGTAGTCAAGCGTTGTTATCGGTTGAATGCTCTCTACCTTCAATGACGTTAACAAACGTGCTTGTTCGACAATTGTTTGAGCAAATTCATACCATGTGGTAACAGGACCATTGCTAAAATGATAGGTGCCATAACCCGTAGATTCAATGGCCAGATAAGCCATACGCACTAACACATCAGCAATACTGGCAGCCGATGTCGGGCAGCCATATTGATCGGCAACAATCGATAATTCAGAGCGCTCACAGGCTAAACGCAAAATGGTTTTGACAAAATTCGCGCCATCGATCCCAAAGACCCAACTGACACGAAGAATATAATGCTGTTTACAATAACGACGAACCGCTTGTTCACCGGCCCATTTAGACGCGCCATACACACTTTGGGGATTGACACTATCACTTTCAAGATAAGCACTTTGTTTAGCGCCATCGAACACATAATCAGTTGAAAGATGAATCAAGGGAATAGCGGCAGCATGGCAGGCTTTGGCTAAATGCTCAGGGCCCTGTGCATTGATTAACTGCGCTAAATCAGGTTCACTTTCAGCTTTATCAACAGCGGTATAAGCCGCGGCATTAATGACCACCGAGGGCCGATGTTTTGCTAGCATTGCAACAATGGCGGCTTGATCGGTGATATCTAATTGCCCGCGGGTGACTGCAAACAATTCGATGGGTAACGCAAATGCAAAGCGCACCACAGCTTGGCCCACTTGACCACCGGCACCGACCAATAAAATTTTTACTGACATAAGAATGATGCTGGTAAGTGCTCGATTGCCACCTCTTTCAAACGTGGATTGACTTGGTCTTTCATCGATAATGACGGGGTTTGGGTTTGCCAATTAATCGCTAAATCTGGGTCATTCCACGCAATGCCACGTTCGGAGGCTGGATGATAATAATCGGAGCATTGATAGAGGAAATCCGCTTCATCGGATAACACTTCAAAGCCATGCGCAAAGCCTTTTGGCACCAGCAATTGCCGATGATTCGTGTCATTTAATTCAAAACCAACCCATTGGCCAAAGGTATTGGAATCAGGGCGAATATCGACCGCGACATCAAATACGCGCCCTTTTAACACACTGACTAATTTATCTTGTGGTTGAATTAATTGGTAATGTAGCCCACGCAATACACCTTTCGCTGAGCGTGAAATATTGGCTTGTACCAAGGGTTTATTCAATCCCACCGTACGGTAGCGTTCAGCTTGGTACGCTTCAAAAAAAAAGCCCCGCTCATCACCAAAAATTTTGGGTTCAATTAATACGACCCCCGCTAAAGCAGTTTCAATAATATTCATGTCATTTTTTCATTGTACAAGCGTTCTAAATAATCGCCATAACCGCTTTTTTTGAGTTTTTGTGCCAATGACAAAAATTGCTCATCATCGATATAGCCTTGTAACCACGCGATTTCTTCAGGACAAGCGATTTTCAAACCTTGACGTTTTTCAATCACTTGCACGAATTGATTCGCTTCTAATAAATGATCAAAAGTCCCGGTATCAAGCCAAGCAGAACCACGCGGCAATAATTCACAACGTAATTCACCGCGTTGTAAATACAAATTATTGATATCAGTGATTTCTAATTCCCCACGTGCTGACGGTTTTAACTGTTTAGCCAAGTCGATCACGTGATTATCATAAAAATACAAGCCTGTTACCGCCCACGGTGATTTGGCTTTTAATGGTTTTTCTTCAATGGTCAGCGCTTTACCAGCGCCATCAAAACTCACTACCCCATAAGCTTCAGGGTTATTCACATGATAGCAAAATACTGTTGCACCCGAGACTTGCTTCGCTGCCCGAGTTGTTAATTCAGATAAATGGGCACTGTGAAAAATATTATCGCCCAAGACCAAAGCAATCGATTCTTTACCAATGAAGTGTTCGCCGATAATAAACGCTTGCGCTAAACCATCCGGCTTAGCTTGAACGGCGTAAGAGAGTGAAAGCCCCCAAGCGGTGCCATCACCCAGTAAACGCTGAAACTGTTCGGCATCGTGTGGTGTTGTGATAATTAATATTTCGCGAATGCCTGCTAACATTAATGTCGAAAGGGGATAATACACCATCGGTTTATCGTAAATCGGCAACAATTGTTTACTGATCACTTGCGTCAAAGGATGCAAGCGCGTGCCGCTACCACCGGCTAAAATAATACCTTTCATAAATCTTTATTTCCCTTGAACATCGCCCCACAATACTTTGTGCAATTGAATCTGCAAGCGCACGGCTAAATGATCGGCTAAAATCCACTCAGCTAAATCACTCGGTTTAAGCTGGGTAAAACTGGGAGAAAACAATAGCTCATAACGACCCCACAGTGCCAATTCGTCAATTTTAGCTTTCGCCCAGTCATAATCCATGCGATCACAAATAACAAATTTCAATTGATCATGCGGCTGTAAATGCGTGAGATTGTCCCACAAATTTTTAGTCACTTCACCTGAACCCGGCGTTTTAATATCGACAATTTTAATCACGCTAGGTGGCACTAAAGCTACACTCAAAGCGCCACTGGTTTCAAGTGAAATACGATAGCCTGCCGCATCCAAGGCTGCCAGTAAAGCTAAGCATTGGATCTGGGCTAATGGCTCACCACCGGTCACGGTCACATACGGTGTTTGATGGCGTTTTACTTCCGTTAAAATCGTCTCGATGGTCCATTTTTCACCATGGTGAAACGCATAAGCGGTATCACAATAGTGACAACGTAAAGGGCAACCGGTTAAACGAATAAACACGGTCGGCAACCCAACAAACGTGGTTTCACCTTGCAATGAATAAAAGATTTCGGTAATGCGCACGGTATCGCTTAGCTTCATGGTTTTTTGCCACTGCACGGACTAGGAATATCTAATAACGCTTTTTTAGCCAACTCTGCCGCTGACGATTTGGGATAGAGTTTTACCACTTTTTCAAAAGTGGCTTTAGCTTTACACAAGTCATTTTGATCATGATAAGCAATGCCTAATTTTAATTGCGCCATTGGCACTTTATCACTGGTCGGAAAATCGCTGATAACGCGACGATATTCACTGGCGGCGGCATCGGCTTGGTTTTGCGCTAAATGCATTTCCCCTAACCAAAAATGCGCATTGGCAGCGTGAACACCATTAGGGTAAGTCTTTAAGAAATTTTCAAAGGCGGGCGCAGCGCGAACATAATCGCTTTTTTTCAATAACGCAAAACCTTTTTGATAAGCAGCATTTTCAGCTTCAATCTCATTATTGGCCGTATTGGGGCCATCATTAGCGACTGTAGTGGTGGTATCCGCTATCGCTTTTGATTTTGCTTTGGTTTTTTTAGTGACCAGCACTGCTTCTGTGGTAGTAGGCGCTGCTGTTTCTGTCAGCATCGGTGTCACGCGCGCATTCAAATCTTGGTATTGCTGCTTCATTTGATCAGCTAAAGCTTGATTTTGATGTGCCAATTCATCCACTTTACCTTGCAATTGTTGCACTTGCGTTTGCAAATCAGCTAGTTTCGCTGTGCTAGTTTGCTGATTAAGATTGGCTATTTGGCGTTCGATAACGCTTAAGCGTTGCTCAGTCGACAAGGGGCTTTGCACACTGCTAGCATCACCATAACGCGTGCTCGTGTCATTATCACTGCCATTTAAATTCACCACCGGAACACTGGTAGCAAACACATGGGCGCCTACCAACAGTGACGCGGTAAACGTCACTGTTTTCATTACTTTAACGACATGGGTCATAAGCCTCTCTTTAAAACGACGGGCATTTTTGTAAACTTATTTTTGCACATAATCGAGCGTTACACGACGATCAAGGGCATAATCAGCATCGGTTTGGCCTTGTGATGCCAATTTTTCAGCACCATAACTCACTGACCGCAATTGGCTCTCACTAACACCGTCTTGTTTTAAAACAGCATCGATCGCATCAGCACGATTTTGTCCTAACGCAACATTGTATTCACGGCTACCACGCGGATCGGTATTGCCTTCTAATAATACTTTGGCATCTGGATGAGCATTTAAATAATCTGCTTGCACTTTGAGACACGCCATATCTTGATCACGAACATTGCTCTTATTAAAATCAAAGTAATAGATTTGATTGCCAACGGTTAACGTACAACCGCTTAAATTACCGGCTGCATCTTTGCTTGTATTAGCGCTATTCGTATCGGCACCACCAAATTTACCGTCTTTCGTTGCAAAGCCATCACCTAGCCCTGCGGTTTTAACAGAGCCATCAGCATTCGCACCACTTAAAGAATCGACCGGTGCTTGATCTGCTGTGGTAGCACAACCACCCAAAGCTGCTATGACAGATCCTAGCAATGCCACTTGAACATAGTTTTTAAACATAACTCTCTCCATAGGTCTTACATTAATTCAAAAAAGGCGACCACGCAGGGTCTTGTACTTTACCATTTTTACCCGGCACGCGTAGATTAACCCGCCCATCAGTTGACACTAAACCCAATTCACCACCTTCATTACCAAACAGTACCATCATACCATTGGGTGCTAAGGTGGGCGAATCATTGCGGCCCGAATGGGTCAAAATCAAGACATTACTGGAACTAAGATCTTGCACAGCAATATTGTATTGGCCATTTTGACGGTGCAAGAACACGATTTTCTTACCATCTTTAGAAAAAGATGCGCGAGCATTATAATCACCGTTAAAAGTCATACGGCTTATTTTAGCAGAGCTTAAGTCATAACGATAAATTTGTGGTGAACCGCCGCGATCCGAAGTGAATAATAAAGATTGCCCATCAGCTGCAAAACTCGGTTCAGTATCGATCGCATCCCCACGCGTCAATTGTTTTAAAGTGCCAGTGGCCAGCGTTAATAGATAAATTTTTGGCGTACCTGATTTTGATAATACCAAGGCTAACTGTTGACCATTCGGAGACCAAGCTGGTGCACCATTGATACCCGCTGCGGCACTCACAATGCGTCGTTGACCGGTGCTTAAGGTAGTGATAACGATTTGCGCTTTTCGACCTTCAAAACTCACATAGGCTAATTGTTTACCATCCGGTGACCAAGCCGGTGACATAATCGGTTCATTGGAAATGAGAATCGAACGCGGATTAAAACCATCAGCATCGGATATTTGCAATTGATAACTGCCTGGCCGCGTTAACACATAAGCAAGTCGCGTACTAAAAATACCTTGAACACCGGTTAATTGCTGAAAAATCACATCGGCAATATGATGCGCTAAAGGACGCAATTGGCTTTTATTGATCACATAGCTTTGTTTAACGAGCACCGCGCTATTACTGCCTTTAACGACATCGACTAATGCAAAACTCACCTGCACTTTCTCACCCAACACCGTAACACTGCCCACCACCACATCATCCACACTAACACTACGCCAAACAGCAGGATTAACGTCAGTAGCAATGCTAGGCGAACTCGGTAAACGCGCGCTGGGCAGTACTGAAAATTGACCACTAAAGCTCAAATCAGCACGAATAACCGCCGCCACATCATTAGAACCGGCATTACTTTGACCAGCAAACGGCACCACGGCTATCGGTAACGCTTTATCAACACCTTGGGTTAAGACAATATTCACACCATTATCCATGGCATAAGCCTTGATCATCATCAAACACCCTAAAGCACTAACCACTATTTTTTTAAAATTCAATTCAAACATACGTATTTTTCCAAATTACACGGCAAGCACGAGTGCCACAACGCCAATAGCAACCAAGCTTAGCGTCACACTGGGCAACCAAACGGTTAATGGCATTAAACCTAACATCGTCAAGCCTATAAAACAAGCCACAAGCACACTTAAACACGTTATTCTAAACTTAAGAGACCTTTTTACCAAGCATGGTGGCAGTAAATGATGCAACCAAGGAATGGCTAACAAACTCAGCAAACTCAGCACGATCGCCACAATCCCGGCTATTTTACTAGGAATGGCGCGCAGCAAAGCATAAAAAGGTGCCATATACCACAAAGGCCGAATATCACTCGGTGTTTGCCACGGATTGGCCAAATTTTCATTTAACGCATCCATTAAGAAACCAAAGCCACGCGGCACAAAAAATACCACCCCACAAAAGATTCCTAAATAAACTAACCAAGCCATGCATTCTTTTTGCACTTGCTGCGGGTAAAAAGCTACGCAATGTGCGGGTGCTTTACCATCGACACTGCGAGTCTCAATGCTTAATTGTGAAGGGTTACCTGAACCTACATGGTGCAGCGCAGCGATATGCAAGCGAATGACCCATGCCAATAGGCATGGCAACGCGATGATGTGCAGGGCGAAAAACCGTTGCAGTGTGATCCCAGAGACCACATAATCACCGCGCAACCAAGTAGCTAGCATTTGGCCACCAGGAATACTGCTTAACATATTAGTCACCACTGTCGCGCCCCAATACGACATTTGTCCCCATGGCAATAAATAACCCAAAAAAGCTTCTAGCAATAATAGCCATAACAAAACCACCCCTAACAACCAGACTACTTCCCGTGGACTTCGGTAAGAGCGATAAAGTAAACCACGCAACAAATGCAAATACACTAAGACCACTATTGCCGATGCGCCAGTGGTATGAAGACTGCGCAAAATCCAACCACAAGGAACTTGGCGTAATAATTGCTGAATTGAACCAAACGCTTGCTCAGCGGTGGGAATATAAAAAAACGTCAACCACAAACCCGTAATGACTTGCAACACTAAACTCAATAACAATAATGCTCCAAACACATACCAAACATTGAGGTTTTTCGGGACAAAAAAGTTTTTACCGATGAGCAATTCAAGCGGTAAGCGTTGGCGCCAAAAATGTTTCATCCGATCACCACCGTGTGTTCGTCTAAAAAATGATAAGGCGGCACAAATAAATTTTTTGGTGCTGGCATGTGTTTAAACACGCGTCCGGCTAAATCAAAGCGGGAACCGTGACAAGGACATAAAAATCCGCCTTCCCACGCTGGACCGAGACTAAGCGCCTGCGGCATAAAATTGGGAATGCAGCCTAAATGGGTGCATAAACCGACCAAAATTAAAATATCCGGCCTCAAAGCACGGTAAGGGTTTTGCGCAAAAGCAGGTTGTTGATCGACCAGCGAATCGGGATCTAATAAATTTACATTCAGTTGTCTCAATTCGTCACACGCTTCTTTTGAACGGCGAATCACCCACACCGGTTTAGCATGCCAATGGACCGTCAGCATTTCACCAACATGCAAAGCACGAATATCGACCGTTATTGGTTCATTTGCCGCCTGAGTCATTTTAGATGGCCACAGGGCACTTACAAAGGGTGTAACGGCAGCGGCTACGCCACAAGCGCCTAACGTGCACGCAACGACTTTTAATAATTTACGTCGTTCGAGATCAACATCATTGGGATCAGACATAGGGGCGGGCTTAAAAAACGATTCGTCATTTTAACAGAAAAGTTAGCCTTCTTCCTCGATATCCATCACGGAAGGTGGGGTACCCGGTGGACGTGGTGAGGTATTCAATGGGGTCGGCGCAAATGCTACGCTACTTTTCATCCCACCTTCACCACCGCTTTGTGCTGCGGCAAAGGTAGCAGAATCCATCGCTTCGATTAACGTTTTCTCTTGTTTAAGCTGATAATTAACAATACGACTGGCAGCGATTGCTTGCATTAAACCTCTCACGATAAAATCTCGCGCATCATTTACGTGATAAAAGGCTGCAACGCTAGCTGCTGCGCCAGCATCGCTCACGACGTCATAACCGTGCTGAATAGTCTCTGGCAAAAAACGCGTGCCATCAGCATACAACGCTTCGTGCAACAACGCCCCGGCTTTGGCTTTATTGTATTCTTGAAGACAGTGCTTACGATCAAACAACCGATACACGATAGTGACGCGCAACTGGGCATCTCGCTCTAAACAAGCGGCAATATAAGCCTTAGCTTCGGTTAACGCGGTAAAATTGGCAATCAAACGTTCCTCATCACGAGCATATTGCTGCGTCACTTGGTAATTCATCATAGCCTCATTCCTTAACACTGTTTAATAACATCGTCACCGCTTTGATCCAACCCTGGTGATTGGCAACACGCGTAGCACTGGCCATCGTTGGTAAAATTTTACGACTCGCATGCCAATGATGCGTTGCTGCCGTTAAATCTTGATAAAAACCCGCCCCAATTGCCGCTAATAAAGCAGCGCCACTGCAACTGGCTTCAGTAACTGACGTCATCAGCAAGGGAATAGCTAACATATCGGCTAAAAATTGCAAAAACCAATGATTGACAGCCAAACCTCCATCCACGCGCAATTCATGAATCGTAAAAGCCACATCGCGCTCCATGGCAATTTTAATATCCAATAATTGGTAAGCAACCGCTTCCAAAGCCCCCCTGGCAAAATGGGCTTTGCTCGTCGATCGCGTAATACCACAACACATAGCGCTGATCTCAGGCTGCCAATAAGGTGCACCAAAACCGGTAAAAGATGGCACCAAGTAAAAACCATCATTACTGCTTAAGGATCGCGCCAGACTTTCTGTTTCATCGGCTGTTTTGATAAGTCCCAATTGATCGCGCAACCATTTAACCGCTGTACCGGTATTAAACACACTGCCCTCGAGTGCATAAGCCACGCATCCCCCCACTTGATAAGCCACGGTACTAATCAAGTGGCAAGTGGATTGAATCACGTGGCTGCCACTATTGAGCATTAAAAAAGCCCCGGTGCCAAGCGTGGCTTTCAATGTCCCAGGCGTGATACACGCTTGACCAATCATCGCCGCTTGTTGATCCCCAATCAACGCTTTGATCGAAATCGCGTCGCCAAATAATGCGGGCAGCGTTTCGCCAAAATCGCCGACATTTTGCACAATAGTAGGCAATAGACTGGCAGGAATAGCAAAAATTGCCAATAATTCTGGATCCCAAGTAAGCGTATGAATATTCATCAATAAAGTACGTGATGCATTAGTGACATCGGTAATATGCTGTTTACCACCGGTCAAACGCCATAGCAAATAACTTTCCACCGTGCCAAAGGCTAATAAACCTTGATCCGCTAAATCCTTAGCGCGCGGCACATGATCAAGAATCCAACGAATTTTGGTGGCTGAAAAATACGGATCAATCAATAACCCGGTTTTTTGGTGAATCAAGGCATCCAAACCTTGCTCTTTCAATCGCTGACAATCATCAAAGGTGCGACGATCTTGCCAGACAATCGCTGGATACACAGCTTCACCCGTGTGTTTATGCCACAGAATCGTTGTTTCACGCTGATTGGAAATACCCAACGCCGCGATTTGACTGGCGCTGACATTGGCGATCGCTAACACTTTATGACACACGGTTAACACCGATTGCCATAATTCTTCTGGAGCGTGTTCAACGCGGCCTACTTGTGGAAAATATTGATTAAATTCTTGTTGGGCCCACGCAATCAAATACTGCTCTCTATCATAGATACACGCTTTCGTAGAAGTCGTGCCTTGATCGATGGCTAAAATATACTGTTTCATGGCAAGGTTACCGATTTAGTTACGTCAAGAGGCGAATTAATACGGATGACTTCATGATAAACTTACAGTTCATTATACTACGCATTGTTAAATTCCTACTCTTAAAGCCATGGCTAAGCGCATTTTTCCTCAACAATCACCTCGCTATGGCTGGCCGCTCATCATTGCCATCATCGTGCATTGTCTGATTTTGATTGGTTTCAGTTTGCAATTAAACTTTGCCAGCAAGCCACCTGCTATTTTGGATGCTGAGCAAATCCAAGCTAGTTTAGTCACTATTCAGCCTGCGAGCGCTAAACTTATCACGCAATCGGCACCGGCAGCAAAACCGACGCCACCGGTTAAACGTCAAGCTAAACCGACACCGCCTGACCCTAAACCGGTACTCAGCGAGCAAGCCCCTACCGTTGCAGTAAAAACTGTTAAACCACCGGTCAATGTCACCCATATCAAACAACAATCCCTGCAAACAGCGCTAGATCAAGAAATCGCTCACCCAGTTAAAACACCAAAAATCAGTGCCATCGATAAAAAAATCTTAGCAAACACCCTAACATCGGAAATTGATGCCGAAAGTAGCCAAGATACGCCACCCAATAAAAGCACAGCCCAGCCGCCCACCAAAACCACCATTACGGCAAAAAGCCCTAATGCCACCGAAGTAGATCGTTATAAACGCTTAATATTGCAACAAATTCAACAAAATTGGATCGTGCCACAAGGGGTAGAAAATCAATCTTGTGAATTACGCGTCGATCTAGCGCCAGGCGGCATGGTATTGAAAGTGACTTTACTAAAATCCAGTACTAATGATGCCCTGGATCGCTCGGCAATCGCTGCGATCAATAAAGCTTCACCTTTACCTGCCCCCAGCAATAGCAACGATTTCAGCGCTTTTCGTAGCTTCACCATTACCGTCAAACCCGAAGGCTCGAGTTTTGATGAATTATAATCATTAAGGATTCCCCCATGAATATTTTATGTGTCATACCGAGTCGGATCGGGTCTACGCGTTTAGCCCGCAAACCTTTACGTTTAATTCAAGGCAAAGCGATGATTCAACGCGTCTATGAAAATGCGTTGCGTTGCAAGGTATTGACGAAAGTCATTGTCGCTACCGATAGCACAGAAATTCGCGATTTGATCGAAGCGATTGGCGGTACCGTCATGATGACCGATGCAGCATTAGCAACCGGTTCAGATCGCGTCGCGTATGTTGCCAACGCTTATCCTGAAATGGAAGTAGTCATCAATTTACAAGGTGATGAACCTTTTATCAAAGCGTCTATGCTGGAACAATTGCTCGCACCCTTTTTACGCGGCGACAGTTTGGCTATGAGCACCTTGGCTTTTCCGATTGAAAGCCAAGATGAATTCAACAATCCTGGCATCGTGAAAGTGATCACCGATAATAATAGCGATGCGTTATATTTTTCAAGAGCCGCCATTCCTTATGTCAGGGTAAAAACGCTGACCACTCCTGTGTATCATCATCTTGGCCTCTATGCATTTCGACGCGACTTTTTATTGTATTACACCACCTTGGCCCCCACCCCACTGGAATTGACTGAGTCACTCGAACAATTACGCGCCATGGAACACGGCTATAAAATTCGCGTTTGTTTAACCGAACACAAAACCATTGAAATCAATACCCCCGAAGAATTAGCTGCTGCGCAAACCTTTGTCTTTAACGAAGATTGATCACGCAAACCTTAAACTGACTATTGACCACCCAAATTACAGCGGTGATAGGGGCTGTTTGTTACACACAACCCCTAAAGCAATGCGCGTTATAGTGAAAGGTTCTGAGTCCTTACCACACAAGCTAATGTGTTATGCTTAAAGAAAGGCGAGTAAAACCCTATGACCATCTTAAATCTTCGCACCTTATGGGTGCTGAGTTTATATTTACTCACCACATCACAAACCAAGCCGAATTTACCCCCACTTTGTTTAAATACCACATTAGCGCTATTGCCAGTTTCGATAGACGCGACACTAACCCCTCTCGAACACCTGCCTACAACAGATGGCGAGTGTTTCCCTATGCCTTCTCCTGTCGTTTTTCCTTTAGGCATGGCTTTCTTAACATTAGCACTACCCACCCCTATTCAAACACTCTTTTGGTTAAACGCCATTTTTGTTTATTTACCCCGTGCAAGAGCCAGTGAAAAAACCGATTTTGCCATTTTTCAAGAGCGAAATATAACGACACTGAACCCGACATCTATCACCGTCAACACTGATGGGTCGCATAATATTGCAGGCTACCGTTCTCATGGCACTATAAATACCGGTTTTTTACAACAATTGAATACGAGCGAGGAAATCCATTGGTCATATGAATTAAGTAGTGCTTCAAGTACTTTTAACGCCAATGTGGTAATGGACGATTACCTCTATACAGTAGGCGCGTTAATATCGGCAACCAGTTCAGGTTATATCGGTAAAAATAGTCTCCGTAATGGAACGCTTCACCAAGCTTGGAAAATAACTGGTGCGTTCGCTCAATTAGTAAGCGTTATTGCTACAACACAGCATACTTTATTATGCCTCGGCACAACCACTAATGGTGGTGGCTACAGTTATATTTTAGAATTCAATCCGACGCTAGGCACGATAGTTTCCTCAAATTACATCGTGGTACCTAATGGTCAATTTCCAACCGCACTAATTCCAACAAAAGATAGCGCCTATATCATTAGCGGATATACTCGACTACCCAAAAATGCTTGGTTAAGTAAAATAAAAAAAACAGCAAACACTTGGCAAGCCGTATGGACAAAACTTTTCACTGCCAGTTCGAGTAGCCGAATATATGCACTTGCACAGCAAAACAACACCATTATTTTTGCAGGCATTGTGTCCAACCACGGATTAATTGGCGCTGTCGATGCAACATCGGGACAAACTAATTGGCTCAGTTCTGTTGGCGGTACAGGTGTTGATTCTTTATCTAGCATACTTTCAAAAACTTGCACAACGCAAACCAATAATCATGAATTTTTAATGACGGGAACCACCACTAGTGGCACTCCCAGTGGCTCCGGTGCTGCCTGGTATCTTCTAATTCATAGCAATGGCACGATACGAAAAAGTATTGTCATAGACAGCCCTTTAATTGATGTAAGTCAATCCGCCACACTTAATGCCGATAGTACTTTTACTTCGTTAGGGACTACTCGGAGTATTGGCATTTCAGTGACCAATTTAATGGTAGCGACTTTCGATAAAGATGCTTATCTCGACAACCTCCTTTTACCACCGTCAATCCTGTATAAAGATAATACGCCCAATATAACGCTAGGAGCGCAAACGATCACCAGTGCCTCAAGCACTCTCACGATGACCTCATTCAGTCTTACGAGTACAGATATTACTTCAACCCTTATCAGCACAAGTAACACGTTTTCCGCTGCTTGGCGACGTATTGAAGTATCTCCAACGAGTCAACCCAGTAGCCAACCGTCGGCAGTGCCCAGCGCCCAACCTGCCGCCAATCCTTCAAACACACCGAGTAATCAACCGTCTTCAGCGCCCAGTCGCCAATTCCTTGCAGTGCCTACGAGTCAACCAAGCCGACGACCCAGTGGTCAACCATCGAGCATACCCAGTGATCAACCGATTGCACCACCCAGTGGTCAACCATCGAGCATACCCAGTAGTCAACCGATTGCACCACCCAGTGGTCAACCATCGAGCATACCCAGTGATCAACCGATTGCACCACCCAGTGGTCAACCATCGAGCATACCCAGTGGTCAACCGATCGCACCACCCAGTGGTCAACCGATTGCACCACCCAGTGGTCAACCGTCTTCAGCACCCAGTAGTCAACCTGCCGCTAATCCTTCGAGCACGCCCAGCACCCAGCCGTCTGCCGTGCCCAGTACCCAACATGTGAGCACGCCCAGTAGTCAACCTTCAAGCAAACCTAGTCGTCAACTACTTGCAGCACCTACGAGTCAACCAAGCCGACGGCCCAGTAGTCAACCGAGTTCAACGCCAAGCGCCCAGCCAACCGACTATCCCACCGTATCGAGTCATTCCTCTGATGCGACATGGACAACACTCGTTACTAAAGATGATTTTAGTGATTTTGTGCTTAGCAATAATGTCAGCTATTGTTTTGGAGGCAATACTTATACGCGATTGAATGCTGCGGGTAGAGCTTCCACAGCGCTTACATTACCCAAAGGCGTGAGCCAAATAATGACCGTCAGCCCTATCAATAATCAGTTATTGCTGGGTGGGCTTAGCGATCAAAGCAACTCTTTCGTCGCTCGATTGAATGTCAACACTAAACAATTTTCTTGGCACGATAGCGCTGTTTCAACGGTCCAATTGAGCGCACAGGTTTATATTGCTGCCTCTAATCGCGTGATTATGGTTGCTTCATTTAGCAATGAAAACCCAGTCATATTAACGGTCAATGCCGATTCAGGTATACTATTGTCCGGCAATCGTTATCAAATCTCAGGACTGAACCCTATTCAGTTCGAACAAGCCGCTACAGCAAGTGGATTTTCTGGCGCAGTACTCGCAGGGTATGCCACCGACATTTCGATCACTCCAAATCGCCTGGAATTACTCTATGCGGTCACCAATGCTAATGGCTCGATAACCGCGGTGGCAAGTTTGTTACTCTTTGGTGCAGCAGCGCCCCTCATTCATGCGATGGCTATCGAACCTTGGCACGTAGGCACTAAAGCGCCGACCGCTTATTTAGCAGGCGTGCAGGCAAACCTCTATCCAGATTATGGTTATGCTTTCATCGCTGCTATGACCAGCACAAAGCCGTTATTCAGTCCTTGGTCTTATTGCTCTACGAAAACTAGCCGCATGTATGATGTCATTACCGTACGCAATAGCGCTGGTGCCTATGAGGTATTCGCTTCAGGTTCACAGCTGCTCAGCGATTTGATGCTTGTCAAAATAGTCAGTGGTAAAATCAGCGGGCAAATCACGATTAACCCTGCTGCCAATCAATACCTCGATAATTGTCATCTAGCATCCACAGGACAAGAAATAAGAATCATCTGCACCCTCTCTGATTATAATTATTATCAAACCCTTACTGAAATGGTGGTGTTTAATATCGACCGCACCAGCCTACAAGCTAGTAAATTACCACCTGGCTATACGTGGCACAAAGAAAATAATTTTGTCATGTGTAATCTTAGTCCTATCGGCAGAACCACTTCTGCCCTGCCGATCGTTCTCGATCAATCCATACTATTAACCGCGCTAGCTTCGCTAACACCCAGCAGTTTGCCCACAACACTCGCATCGATGGCTCCTAGCCTATGGGTGACCAATACGACAGCCAGTAATTCCACTTTTAATAATACAAACGCGCTGACAGTTAAACCAAGCGCTGCTCCAACTGGTCGATTGTCCAACACACCGTCATTCACCCCTAGTAGCACCGATACCATGCCCACAACACTCTCCCCTTCATCGGTAAATAGCCTTTCAGCAAACACCTATTTGCCTACCTTGACAGAAAATTTAAACCCATCACCCACCGTCAAACCAACGCCCGCCTCTTCATCCAGCGACACATTAAAATCCATAGTGCCCACGGTGGCTCAAAGTCATAAGCAAGCATCGGCTCAACCCAGTTATGACAACGTGACTTCAAATTCAACGTCCTTAGCAACATCTTCGACAGATACAAATGGTGTCTTTATTGGCTTGGTGGTTTTGGGTAGCTTCGTTATGCTAGCGATTGGGGCGTATTCGCTGCATCACCATCAAGTTAAGCTTAAAAAAATTCACGCCGATGTTAGAAAAAACTCGCAACTAACGGATATCGAAAGCAACACACCGCTGGAAGAATCCTTAGCTGAAAACTCTCTTCATCCCCATTCAACAGCAGCCATCATTTCCATTAAAAACCTTTCTGAAACAGTGCTAAGTGAAAAGCATAGCGTCGAGGATATGGATTTCGCCAGCATCAGCGATATGAGTGATGGCGAATTGGCTATCTTGGCCAATTCGCTTAATGGCAGCAAAATCTCCGCAGTAAAGGGATTAAATGAGCATAGGGCAGAAGAAACCCGACACACTTCATTCAGTTATTAATGAGCAAAAGCGTTCGGCAGCCATCCCGATTTTAGCAGCGCGTAAAAATTTTTAAGCCTTTAATCTAGGGATGCTTAACTGCGCTTGCTAAGTTGCTCGCGCACAGAAAGTAAGATAGCCTTAGTCATTGAAGCATTACGTTAGTCTTGGCATCAAGTCTTAACTTATGCCAGAATAGCCCATATTCCTTTTTTAAGAGCATGCTTTTATGAATACCACCGTCTATATTCTGTCCGCTAAACGCACCCCCATTGGCTCACTCCTTGGTAACGCTGCCGAATTTAGCGTGAGCGATCTAGGTGCTGCAGTCATTCAAGCATCCTTGACAGCGGCGGCTATTGATAGCAATAGTATCGACGAAGTATTCATGGGGTGTGTATTACCAGCAGGTGTCGGTCAAGCGCCGGCGCGTCAAGCAGCAATTAAAGCCGGTTTGGCAGAAAGCATTCCCGCTGTCACCATCAGTAAAGTCTGTGGCTCTGGCATGCGTTCAGTGATGTTTGGCGCTGACGCCATTAAAGCCGGGACGAATCAAATCGTTATTGCCGGCGGTATGGAAAGTATGAGTAATGCGCCTTACCTACTCACCAAAGCACGCACCGGTTATCGTTTGGGTCACGGCACTGTTTATGACCACACGTTTATTGATGGCTTAGAAGATGCTTATACACCAGGCGTATTAATGGGTGCCTTTGCGGATCATTGCGCACTCAACCACCACATTAGCCGGGAAGCACAAGATGCCTTTGCACTAGAATCCTTAAACCGTGTCAAAGCAGCCCAAGTGGCTCATGCCTTTGATGCTGAAATGGTGCCTTTATTGAAAAATAATGGCTTTTTAATGATGGAAGATGAGCAACCTGGCAGAGCAAAACCTGAAAAAATCCCTTTATTAAAACCCGCTTTTGGGACAAATGGCACCGTGACCGCGGCTAATGCCAGTTCAATCTCCGATGGCGCTGCTGCTTTAGTACTAGCATCCGAAGCTTTTGTTATCGAGCATCATTTAAAACCACTGGCAAAAATCCTCGGTCACAGCAGTTTTGCTCAAAAACCCAGTGAATTTACCACGGCGCCGATCGGGGCAATAAAAGCTTTATTAACAAAACTCAATTGGACAGTGGCCGATGTCGATTTATTTGAAATCAATGAAGCTTTTGCAGTAGTTACCTTAGTGACAATCGATACGCTACAATTAGATCCTTTAAAAGTGAATGTCAATGGGGGTGCTTGTGCTCTTGGTCATCCCCTGGGCGCATCCGGCGCACGCATTATCGTGACATTACTTCATGCGTTAAAACACCGGGGTTTAACGCATGGCATTGCCACTTTATGCATTGGCGGTGGGGAAGCAACCGCCATTGCACTTGAACTATGTTAAGGCGTACGCGATTATTGAAGCGCATCGTGCCGATTTCCCGCCCAGTACGTGCTGAATAAATACACTAAATGCTGACCTTATACTGACAAAATGACACAAATCAGGCAAAATAGCCCACTTTGCGTTAGCACATACATAGGAATATCCCCATAATGAGTATCGATATCGACAAAATTCGCCAATTAATTGCCTTAGTTGAAGAAACCGGCATTGCCGAATTAGAAATCCATGAAGGTGAAGACACTGTTCGCATCAATCGTTATGCCAATAAAGCCCCAGCGCCAGCGGCTCACGTCTATCATGATATAGCCCATTTGGCACCGGCACCAACCACTGCAGCGCCCTTAGCTACACCCGAATTAACTGGCCATAAAATTACCTCGCCGATGGTCGGTACTTTTTATACATCTTCATCACCCGAATCAACAGCTTTTGTCGATATTGGCCAAAGCGTCAAAGCCGGTCAAGTCCTGTGTATCATCGAAGCGATGAAAATGATGAATCAAATTGAAGCCGATAAAAGCGGCATTATCACCGCACGCTTAGTGGAAAATGGTGATTCCGTTGAATTTGGCCAAGCCTTATTTATCATCGAATAAAAGGATTTCCATGTTAGAAAAAATCGTTATTGCCAATCGCGGCGAAATTGCACTGCGTGCCTTACGTGCTTGTCGTGAATTAGGTATTCGCACTGTCGCTGTCTATTCCACCGCTGATCGTGATTTGATGCACGTTAAACTCGCTGATGAAGCGGTGTGTATCGGTAATGCCCCAGCATCCGAAAGTTATTTAAACGTGCCGGCTTTAATCAGTGCTGCGGAAATCACCGATGCCGTGGGGATTTACCCCGGTTATGGTTTTTTAGCTGAAAATGCTGATTTTGCCGAACGGGTTGAACAAAGTGGCTTTGTATTTATTGGCCCCAGGCCTGAAACCATTCGTCAAATGGGCGATAAAATTGAAGCGATCAAAGCCATGAAACGCTATGGTATCCCCACGGTCCCAGGTTCTGATGGCGCTTTGGGGGATGATCCTAAACAAACTATTTTAACAGCTCGCAAAATTGGTTATCCTGTGTTAATCAAAGCTTCAGGCGGCGGTGGTGGTCGTGGTATTCGTGTTGTGCATTCTGAAGCAGCTCTATTGCATGGCGTTGATATGACCCGCGCTGAAGCCAAAGCGGCTTTTGGCAATCCCGTTGTTTACTTAGAAAAATACTTAGAAAAACCCCGTCACATCGAAGTGCAAGTTTTTGGCGATGGCTTTGGCGATGCCATTCACTTAGGGGAACGCGATTGTTCGATGCAGCGGCGTCATCAAAAAATCATCGAAGAAGCCGGTGCCCCTGGCATCAGTGCGAAATTGCGTGATGAAATTGGCATGAAGTGCGTCAAAGCGTGCAAACAAATGAAATACCGAGGAGCCGGTACCTTTGAATTCTTATATGAAAATGGCGCCTTTTATTTCATTGAAATGAATACCCGGATTCAAGTTGAACACACGGTAACAGAAATGTTAACCGGTACCGACCTAGTGCGTGAACAATTGCGCATTGCCTCTGGTTTACCCTTGAGTGTCAAACAAAAAGATATTCATTTCCGCGGTCATGCGCTGGAATGCCGCATCAATGCCGAAGACCCTATTACATTCATGCCGTCTCCTGGCTTGGTGAAACATTATCATGCACCAGGTGGCCCTGGTGTTCGCGTGGATTCGCACTTGTATTCGGGTTATAAAATTCCCCCTAATTATGATTCGATGATTGCCAAAGTCATTACCTGGGGTGAAACACGTGATATCGCGATTGCTCGCATGAAAATGGCCCTAGATGAAATGGTGATTGAAGGTGTTAGTACCACGATTAGCTTACAGAGGCGGTTAATGGATGACACCCATTTCGCCACCGGTGGCGTCGATATTCATTATTTAAGTCAGTTATTGAAATTGCATTAAGCCATTTTAACCGGCGGTCACCCAGACCGCCTTCATCCTAAATCAAGCCACTTGTCCGGCTGCCCAACCTGACGACCACGCCCATTGAAAATTATAACCCCCTAACCAACCTGCCACATCCACCACTTCACCGATAAAATATAAGCCTGGCACTGTGTGCACTTCCATAGTTTTTGACGATAAGGTATCGCAATCAATACCCCCTAGCGTCACTTCAGCCGTGCGATAACCTTCGGTACCATTGGGTTTAATTCGCCACGCATTGAATAACAGCGCCACTTGCTCAAATTCTCGATAACGCATATCAGCTAAACGTTTGCTCGCCAACACAGCCGGTAAAAATAATTCCACTAAGCGCTTTGGCAAGAGTTCCAATAAAATGGATTGCAGTTGTTTCAGCGGCTGGGTTTTTTGCAATCCTTTAAAATGCTCAAGCAAATCCACTGTGGGTAAACAATTGATGTTAAGCGCTGCGCCTGCGGACCAATACGAAGAAATTTGCAAAATAGCAGGGCCACTTAAACCACGATGGGTAAATAAACTGTAGTCACGAAAGCACGTTTGTTCACTGCTAACCGCACTGTCAATACTGATCCCGGATAAAACACTTAAACGTTCTTTATCTTCAGGTTGCAAGGTCAGTGGCACTAAACCCGCTCGGGTTGGCCAAATTTTCAAGCCAAATTGTTCAGCGATTTTATAGCCAAAGGGGCTTGCCCCCATCGTTGGAATCGATAAGCCCCCACACGCGACAACCAAAGACTGACTTTGATAAAGGCCACTGGAGGTACTAATCCTGAAATCGGTCGGCGCTTTTTTATCAATTAACGTTACCACCGTGTTTAAACGAATCGTAACGTTATAGTGCGCACATTCACTCAGGAGCATCGTGACGATTTCAGCCGCTTTATCAGTGCAAAATAATTGCCCCAACGCTTTTTCATGAAAGGCAATGCCATAACGTTGCACTAAGGCAATAAAATCCCACTGCGTATAGCGACTCAAGGCAGATTTGCAAAAATGCTTATTGTGAGAAATAAAGCAATTGGGGTCAATATGATAATTGGTGAAATTACAACGACCGCCGCCCGACATTAAAATCTTTTTACCAGCGCGATTAGCATGATCAAGGATTGTCACCCGCCGACCGCGTTTTGCCGATTCAATCGCACACATTAACCCTGCTGCACCTGCACCGATGATGATAACGTCTACTGATTCCATGCCTATCCTTATTGTGGCGCTACACTAAACAACATAATGCTGACTTTTTTTCAGTTAATCGAGCGCTATCTTTAACCAGTAATCTCAGAATAAAGGCGTTTTGTACTCAGCGATTAACTAACAGATTCTGGCCCGAGTTTAGTGCTAAATAAGCTGGCAGCTGATCTTGAAACTCTTTTTTTTAAAAAATTTACTTATGTTAAGTGTACGCTAAACCATTGATCTGCGTCATTTCCCAGCATGTTAGTGTCAAGGCAAGATAATAAATTAACAATAACAACACAACAGGCTACCCTAGCTGTTCTAATCCATTTAATTTTAAAATATAATACCTGCAGCCGTCTATAACTCTCGCAGCATTAAATTTGGCACAATTTTTGTACTGAGAGCCCGCGGGCAATAAAAAAACTGCCATCGAGCTGATTATGATGACTTTAATTTTTCATGTCGAGTTAATTCCTTTAATTTTTCATGGGAAAACTTTTTATGCCTAAAACGTACTATCGCATTGGACAAATTGTTCCAAGCTCAAATACCACAATGGAAACTGAACTGCCAGCAATGTTCAGAGCAAGGGAGTTAGTGGCACCGGAAAGATTCACCTTTCATTCTAGTAGAATGCGCATGAAAAAAGTAACCAAAGAAGCATTAAAGGTTATGGATGCCGATTCCACACGCTGCGCGTTAGAACTATCCGATGCTAATGCGGGAAGATTATTATCTGGCTCTTACACTCCCGTAAAAAGTAATCAACCAACATTGCGTTTATGAATATAACAGGATTTTTTTTCATTTTTTCGATAGGTGGATTGATAGCAGGATTTACCGCAGGACTGTTTGGGCTCGGTGGCGGTGCTGTATTAATACCTTTATTGCTATTTTTATTACCCAAAATTGGCGCAACTATGGATGCAGCAATGCACCAAGCTGTGGGTACTTCTTTAGCCATTATTGTTTTTAGCGCTCTTGTTGCTTCGCTAAAGCAGTACACAGCAAATAATTTAGATTTATCCTTGCTTAAACGATGGATTCCCTTTGTATTATTAGGGGTATTGGGTGCCACTGCCGTTTTTAAGTCTATTCCCGCATTAACACTTGAGGTGTTATTTATGGCTTATTTGATTTTATGTGCGGGTTATATGGCATTTAAAAAACTTAATCCTGCTACGTTCACTAAGCATGAGAAAAAGATATCATTGCTATCGCTTTCAACGGCGGGAGTTTTCGTTGGTGCCCTATCAACCTTTTTAGGGATTGGCGGAGGAACTTTCACGGTCCCCTATTACATGGCTAATCACTATTCGCTCAAAAAAGCGATTGCACTCTCGTCGGCAACCGGTTTATTTATTGGCGCCGTCGGGGCATTATCAGCCATTTATTCGGGTTACAACAGCCTGGGTTTAGCCAATTATTCTTTAGGTTATGTCAATGTTTTATCGTTAATCATCATCACACCCTTTAGTATGTTTGCTGCCACTTATGGCGTAAAAATCAACCATCGCTTGAATGAACACACCTTAAAACTTCTCTATCTCTTTTTTCTCTTAATTATTGTCGGTTATGTTTATTGTCATACGTTTATTGAATAGTAATCTGTAAAAGATCTTGCTATTAAAAAAGATTAGGATGTTCAGTAGATTGAACCGCGAAACATGGTTCTAAATAAGCGCTACAGATAGCATGGGCGGTGAGTGCCATGAAAAATTTTTGTGGCAGAACCCGGGTGATTTTAGTCGTTAAAATATCGTCTAAATGGCGCGTGTTTTGCTCAGTAAGTTCAGATAATTGCGTGGCTGTC
>CAISUE010000017.1 GCA_903888615.1 uncultured Gammaproteobacteria bacterium | reverse complement strand
ATTAAAGAGATTTATAGCAACAAAAGTCTAACCCTTCTATATCGTTAGATTTATTTATTATAGAGGTAAATTAAACTAAATAATTTTATTTTAAATCATAATTGCTGTAAATTTTAAATCTAGTTAGAGTAGCATCGTAATAATTTATTTTCACCAAAAATCAATGTCTAATATTCAAATGAATATTAGACTTATATAACTTCAACTAACCGACAAAATAAATTAACCATCTCAAGCTGCTTGGTATTACTAGCTTCTGTTTCTAGTAAAGAAGGACTATAAACAACTATTGTCATACATTGAGCCCGTGAAACGGCAACATTAATACGGTTTTTATCAAATAAGAATTTCATGCCCCGTACGGACTCATTAGCATTACTAGCACACATGCTTAAAAAAACAATAGGAGCCTCCTGCCCCTGAAACTTATCAACACTTCCGACTTTAGCTTGCTCACCGAGAGCTAACTTCAATTTGTTTACCTGATGATTATAAGGTGCAACAAATAGCATATCACTCCAATCAATTAAACGCTTTACCCCGTTCTTTGTAGTAAAAATACGTCCAATTAATTGACGCGCTAGTAGCACGATTTTCTCGATTTCCTCTTCACTTGCCTGTGTATTCCCCTCATGAAAAACTGGCACAGGGATAATACCCGCTTCTTTGTTCAAAATTCCTTGATATCCATCAGGAATTTTTATACATTGACAATTATTTTCCAGAGGTGATTCAAGTTTCCCCTCATAAATCGCGTCACTAATAAAGCGATTAACGGCAGAATGCATGCGGTATGTTGTTCCAAGAAAAATACCCATAGATTCAGGTATAGTAGGGGTTGTATGTAACAAGTAATCTAATATTGACAAACCACTATCTTCAGGATGACTTCCCTGCGACGGTTGCCCTAATTGCATTTGATCACCCATCAAAATAATATTTTTGGTGGAATGGCTCATTGCGATTAAATTAGCAACGCTTACTTGTCCTGCTTCATCAATAAAAAGATAATCAAACATATTCTCTAGATCGTTTCGAGCAAAACCCCAAGCTGTTGTACCGATTACGCAGCTTGGCTGCACATGACGTGCTATATCTTCATTTTTATAAATATCAATACCAAGTGTGGTTAGTGCTTCATCTGTATCTTTTGTACAAGCAAAATAGCCGATAATTCCCTCTTGTTTACAATATTCAGCCGTATTAATCAAAAGATGGTTAATTGCCTTGTGACTGTTAGATGAAATCGCAATTTTCTTGCCAAGTTTTAATAATTCGGCAATAACATGTTTAGCGGTATATGTTTTACCTGAACCTGGTGCTCCTTGAATAGCTAAATAGCTATTATCTAAGTTACGTACCACTTTTATTATTTCTAAGAGTCGTAATGAAGAATCCTGACTTAATATTATAGGTTGGCCTGGTTGATGAGAGGTAATTCTGGGAATATTACGCATCAAAAAATCAATAATTGCTGTATTGACAAGATCACCACGCAGAAAAGCCTCAGCTTGTTTTGTTATTGCTTCTGGGATTGGTTTAACCGATATATTCTCATCAGGGAT
>CAISUE010000016.1 GCA_903888615.1 uncultured Gammaproteobacteria bacterium | reverse complement strand
GAGAGATTCGAACTCCCGACATCCTGCTCCCAAAGCAGGCGCGCTACCAGGCTGCGCTATGCCCCGAATTTACTACTGGGATCTCTTTTTAATACGCTTAGCTTCTTAAAAAGAGAGTGCATCATACTAAAAACTATATCAAAAAGCAAGCTAAACTGTGCCATCATAAGAGGGTAAGCAAAGCTCAGAGCCTCGTAACATTAACGTTTGGAGTACTGTGGACGCTTACGTGCACCATGAAGACCGACTTTCTTACGTTCCACTTCACGTGCATCACGGGTTAAAAATCCAGCAGCGCGTAATTTACGACGGTGCGAAGTCAAATTCTCAACATCAGGACCTTTGCCTTCTTCATCAAAATCAACCAAAGCACGGGAAATCGCTAAGCGAATTGCACCGGCTTGACCCGTTGTGCCACCACCTGAAGTCGTAATGAAAAAATCAAACGACGTCAGTAATTCTAACAATGTCAAAGGCTGACAAGCAATGACTTGATCGGATTTACGCGGCAATACGTGTTCAAGTGGTTTACCATTGACAACGATAACGCCCGTACCTTTTTTCATGAAGGCGCGAGCAATCGCTGTTTTACGACGACCAGTGCCGTAATTGGTAGGAGCTGCAGTTTTTTTAGCAATAGCCATACTAATAATTCTCAAGAAAGTTAGACAAGTTCATCAAAATTTAATGCCACTGGCTGTTGTGCCGAATGGGGATGTTCACTACCGGCATAAACTTTTAATTTGCGATACATATCACGGCCTAACGGGCCTTTAGGTAACATGCCTTTAATCGCAATTTCAAGTGCTCGAATCGGTGCTTTGATCATCAACTTTTCAAGGGTAATTTCTTTTAAGCCACCAGGAAAACCAGTATGGCTGTAATAAATTTTTTCTTTAACTTTACGGCCTGTAACATGAATCTTTTCTGCATTCACGATGATGATATAATCACCAGTATCAACGTGAGGGGTATAAATGGCTTTATGCTTACCGCGTAAACGGGCAGCTACTTCAGCAGCAAGGCGACCTAAGGTCTTACCGGCTGCATCAACAATATACCAATCGTGTTGAACAAGATTGGGTTGGGCGCTAGGCGTCATTAACGACATACTCATGAAAAAATACTTCCTCACAGAAAAACATTCGGGTAATCTGCCATTTTAACACTGAATTTTTCAACTCACAAGAGCAGCAAGAGATTTTTATGACCCAACTGGATTATTTGTTAGCTTTTAGTGGTGGCCTTGACTCAACCGCCCTGCTTTATTTATTCGCTCAAGCATTGAAAAATGAGCCTCAAGCAACCTTAACAGCCATTCATATTCATCATGGCTTGCAAAAAACAGCTGATCAATGGGTGGGTCATTGCCAACGCATTTGCGATCAATGGCGCATCCCTTTAAAAGTAGGCTATGTGCAAGCCCACGCTAAGCTCGGTGAAAGCCCGGAAGCCGCTGCTCGTACTGCGCGCTACCACGCATTAGAACAACACATGACTGCGAATAGTATTTTAGTGACTGGGCACCATCAAGACGATCAAGCAGAAACTTTTTTACTGCAATTATTGCGTGGCGCCGGCAGCAAAGGGTTAAGTGCCATGGCAGAATGGAAAAAACTCCGCATAGGTTGGCATTATCGGCCTTTGCTAAGGTATTCGCGCCAACAATTAACCCATTTTGCACACAGCCAACACTTAAAATGGATCGAAGATCCCAGCAACCAATCGCGCGCCTTTGCGCGCAATGCCTTGCGTCACGATGTTTTGCCTACAATAGCCCAACACTGGCCGAGTTTTGCCAAAACCATCCGCCGCAGTGCGGGGCTATTAGCGGACAGCCATGCATTGCTGCGCCAATTTGCGCAAGAACAATTGACACAAGCCGGCGCTGATGCCAATCATTTACCTTTGTCTGTTTTTGAATCACACTCACTGCCACGCCAGACGCTATTATTACGCACTTGGCTTGAACATTTTAATCAACCACTACCGGCACAAGCTAAATTAACGCAATTTTTACACGACTTATTGAGCGCTCAACCTGACCGTCATCCTAAGCTTAACTGGGCTGGAATAACGCTATACCGCTATCAAGAAGCTTTAAGGTGGCATACTAGCACTACAATACTCAAAGCACCTATTCACTGGTCACAATTTCCAAAACCCTTGATACTCAACGATCAACATCGTTTACTAGCCACTTACAGTTCCAAAAGCGGCTTGCGGACTTTAACTGTAGCAGAAATAGCCCAACTTACGCTTCGCACCTGGCACCATGGCGGGCGCTTTCACCCGGCTGATCGCACTCATTCACAACGCATTAAAAAATTGCTGCAAGAATGGCGCATCCCCATGGAATTAAGACAACAAATCCCCTTTTTGTATTGCGGCGAAGTATTAATTGCTATCATTGGCTATGGCATTGCCAATGGGTGGCAAACGATTGGTGAAGGTTGGCAACTGCACAGTGAACTCTTTTAAAATATACACCGCCATTCAAACTGCTTTTATTATCTTAATGACACTTAACATCCAAAAACGACCTGGTTAACATGACCCCTAAAAGCATAGCTGCACTTAAATTTAACAAAACACTGAACAACTGCATTACCTTCATGAATATCGCGGCTTTTATCGATATTTTATTTTTTGAACACCTTAGACCGCTTACTACCGGAGCTGATGCATTTTTAATTTTTTTCACTGCTAGCGATTATCCTGAACCCACTTGAACGTAAGAATTACCCGATTTTTTTCTTACTGACTACTTTTGTAATGATCTGTAGCTGGCGACTCGCGGCAACAGCAAATTATCAGTGGGTGACTTATCTTTACACCCTGAATATGGTGTTGATTTTAAGTCAGTTTATTCAAACTGTATGGATCGATATCCATGCCAATGATAAAAAAAATCAATTGCATTTAAGTGTTTTGAATGGCAATTGGTATTTATTCGCATTTACTTGGGTTATGATTTAATCCCTCATTTTTGTGAGAAATTATTTGCTGGCAGCATCATTCGCGCCGATGACATTCATTACTTCACATCCATTCACTCCCCTGCCCCTTGTTACTTTGTACTCCTCGCCGGCTTCATTGAATTCAGCAATGCATTAGCTATCAGCTGCGGCTTCATGACGCGTTTAGCTGGCATGGGTTTATTTCTATACTTTTTAATCGCAGCGGCAATGGGACATCATTTTAGCAATGGCTTTATTTGGGCGTCCCCCCATGGTGGCTGGGAATACCCGCTACTTTGCGCACTACTTTTTTAAGTTTTGCTGCCAAAGGCGCTGATTTATTTTCAATTGATGCTAGCTTACAGCAACGTTATAAATTACCTCATTGGCTACTGGCTTTAATGGGTAAACACCATTAAAAAAGTTAAAAATAAACCGTGCGAATTAGCGTATTATGCTCTGAAGGATTACCGATAGCCAGCATCCCAGGGGCCGCTGGCCAAGTGATCGTCATGGCAATACTATGCGCATTGAGCGCGCCTTGGGTAATTTGGCTATGTGGCAGCGTCACCTGCAAAGTTTGCCGCCAATTTAAAAGAAATGCAGTTTGATCATTTGAAGCCGCTAACCCAGCAGCCAGATTATCTAAACTAAGATTGACTTGATGCAAGCGCGTTACTTGAGCAACTGCACGTAAAGCATACAACTGGGGCAATGCCACGCTAATGATGATCAACCCCAATAAACTCAAGCAAAGTAAGACTTCTACCAAAGAAAAAGCATCACTATTCCATACGGTTAGCTTGCCAGTTGTGATAAAAGAAAAGAACGCCTCCATTTATAAAATATTGCACTTAAAATCGCTATCATCGTATCCATTAAACGGTGTCTGTAAGCCCCGCTTTTTAGGTGTGAACGCGACATCAGCAGCAACCGGTTGTCGAATAATTTTGACCCTCCAGTGTAAATTTTCTGTCGGTTCTAACTTAAAGTGTTCCTCCGCATGGTTATCGTGATTTTTTCTCACGACATGAATGGTGAAATGCCCAAAAAAACACTGGTAAATAAATATATCTCTCTCCATTGCTGTTTTAAGTTTAGCAAAATAGTTACTCCGAGCAATAAGTGTATTCTCAAAATTATTTAAATCACGACTCCAAAAATTACTGCTTTCCTCTACGCCGTCAATAGAGTGTGGGTATTCACGCCACACCAAATAACGTTGATCAGAATGCTTCAGCGTAAGATAAAAAAATTGATGAATGTTGCAAATTTCTCAGGTTCATTAAAGCCTAATTGACCTGCTTCAATGATGCGAAACTGCGGTTCAGCATCATTCGTTACATGCTTTTTTTTAAAATACATAATTCATCCCTCACAAATAAAAAATAATCACTAAATTCTGATTTCAGCCATTCAGAGAATATAATATTTTTTACACTGGATGATTAAAAAGTCTATTTTAATGAACTTGCCCAGCATTCATTTAACGTGCATTTAAGCACCAAATGAATAGCAGCGCTGGCAGGTAGTGAATTGGCAAAACCACCGATGAAGTAGGTAATACATTTGACAGTCTTGATGCGGATACCGTTTCAGGCTTTACAAGTGCAGTTGCAGGCGTTGGCAGTGCATTAAATGCACTAGGTCCAGCATTAGGTCAAGCGGCCAGTGGTGTCATGCTCGTGATTAATGTTGCCGTGTCTCTTTTAGGCAACGATTAACGGGGAGTAAATGTTAAAAACGCGCTATAAAGCATTGCCTTTGTAAATACAGTGAAGCAAGACCGTTTGGATTTTCAACAATCGAACTTCACTCTCGTGCGCAAAGACGGCTCACAGCCGTCACACTTGAAATTGCGCTTCTTAGCAGCGTTTTAAAATCACACTGCCGATAGAATAACCCGCACCAAAGGATGACAATAACCCATAATCACCCGTTGCCAGATCATCGTGGTAGTGATCAAAGCAAATGATGGAACCGGCAGAGGCGGTATTACCATAACGATCTAGCACTAACGGTGCCTCAGCAACACTGGCTTCATGACCTAAAATTTTATACGCAATCAAGTCATTCATATTTTTATTGGCTTGATGCAACCATAACCGCTTAACATCGACGATACCTTCATCGCTTAAATGCTGACTTAACATTTTCGCCGCCATCGGAATCACTTCTTTAAAAACCGTGCGCCCTTTTTGAATAAACCATTTATCCCGTGCTTGCGCTGTTGCAGGACACGTCCAATTTAAAAAACCAAAATTGTTGCGAATATTATTCGAATACTGCGTTTGCAAGCGAATACTCACCACTTCAAAAGGGTTATCCACTTGACACGTCTCGGGTGTTTCTAACACCATCGCTGAACTGGCATCGCCAAATAAAAAGTGGCTGTCGCGATCACAAAAACTCATATGCCCCGAACAAATTTCTGGACTGATCAATAGCGCTACTTTGGCAGCACCTACTTTCAACGCATTGACAATGGTTTGCATACCAAAGGTTGCCGATGAACAGGCAACATTCATATCAAACGCATAACCGCCACAACCTAAAGCCGCTTGCACTTCCATGGCTATGCCAGGATAAGCGCGTTGCAAGGTAGAACATGACACTACCAACATATCGACATCGGAGGCTTGCTTGCCCGCTTTATGCAAAGCTTTTAATGCAGATTTCACTGCCATTTCTGCCTGCAATGATAAAGCATCATTGTCCCGCTCCGGTAATAAAGGTCGCATCAAGAGCGGATCTAAAATATGTTTTTTATCGATCACATGGCGATTTTCAACGCCAGAGGCTTTGACAATAAACGCGCTTGAGGATTCGCGCAACGCTTCCACTGTCCCGTTTTCAATAGCCAGTGCATGCTCAGCATTAAATAACGCTACATAAGCATTAAACGATTCAACGATTTCAGCATTAGAAATAACATCGCTTGGCACATAAAAACCTGTACCTGTAATTAATACTTTATTCATAAGAGTCCAAACGGTTTTTTTAAGACGCGGGTTTTAACATTTCTACGTAATTACCAAAAGGATCTGCGATATACACAGAACTCGTGCCATCGCGATGCATAACAGGTTCGCCATAGTGTTCTGGGGTATAGCACGTAATGGCCATATGGGCAGGATGACTGTCGGGTAAGACCAGTGCCATCGATAAATTAGCAAATTTCAATAATGCCCAAGTGGCATCTTGATAAGCCACTTCACATGTCAATAATTGTTGATACCACAAAACGGCAGCCGCAATATCGGTTACTTGGACTGCTAAATGGTGGATACTATCTAAAATAGGCTGTTGCATACGTGTTGAAACCTCATAAAGCACATGGCGCATTATAACGTTGAATAAGCCAGATTAGTCAGATTCTTCAAATTGCAATGAATTTGGCAATAACTTGCCATCAAAACTCGTCAATATTTTTTGTAAAGGCGCATCCTGACTTAGCGTGTGCAAAGCTTGCTGAACGCGGGTTTGTTGCTGTTGTTGATTGACTGCTAAAGGAGATTGACTTTGTTCTGAACGACCTAATTGAATGGTTAAGTGCATTTTTTTACCAAAATGAGCACTCAAAGCATCTTTGATTTTCGTTTGATGACGCTCTTGCAACATTAAAGCGTGTTCGGTCGCCAGGCTTAAATAATAATGATCCGCTTCTTGACGCTCAAAACACACGTGTTCAGCCAACACTTTGCTAAACGCTGTTAAACCTAAACGTGGCACTAACGCCGCCCAATTTTCACAACTGGCATTAATGGGGCTAACTGGCTGAACCATAACGTTAGGCGTAACGGGCAACGCTTGGGCTACTGGCACAGGATCTTGTTGCCATGGCGGCGTTTCCTTAACCATGACTGCCGCTTCTATCTTGGGTTTGGTCACAACAGCCACAGGCTTTACTGGAGCACTCATTGCCACTTGCGCTGACTTGGCTGTATTAACCACCCCAACACATCGAGGTCTAAACGCGAGCAAGCGCAACAATACCATTTCAAAACCGAGCTTTGGCGATGGGCTTAACGCTAAATCACGTCGCCCAATACTGGTAATTTCATAAAACAATTGGATCGATTCTGGATCAAAACCTGTCGCTACTTGGCGAATAAGGTCGTTTTCGCCCGCTAGTATCGCACCAAATTGCACTAACGCTGCTTGATGCCATATTTCTTGCAACCGCGTTAATACTTGAGCGTAATTGGCGCCCAGCGCTTGCAATTGTTCACTGACTTGCAATAACGCTGGTAACTCTTGGGCAATAAACGCAACGAGTAAATCCTGCACGACGTGTTCAGACGTTACCCCCAACATGAATTCTACCGTGCTTAAATTAACTGCCCCATTCCCAACAGCGATGGCTTGATCTAATAAACTCAAACCATCACGCATACTGCCATTAGCGTGAGTGGCTAATAAAGTTAATGCCGGTAGTTCAAACGAGAGATTTTCTTTGACCAATAAAGCTTCTAAATGCTCGGCAATTTGTGGCACGGTCAAGTTTTTTAAATGCAATTGCAAGCAACGCGATAATACAGTCACCGGTAATTTTTGCGGATCGGTGGTAGCCAATAAAAATTTAACATGTGCTGGCGGCTCTTCCAGCGTTTTTAATAATGCATTAAAGCTATGGCCGGATAACATATGCACTTCATCGATCAAATACACTTTAAAGCGACCACGGGTCGGCGCGTATTGAACATTTTCTAATAAATCTCGGGTATCTTCGACTTTGGTGCGTGAGGCAGCATCGACTTCCATTAAATCCACAAACCGGCCAGCCGCAATATCCACACAACTGCTACAAACGCCGCAAGGCTTGCTGCTAACGCCTTGCTCACAATTCAATGCTTTGGCAATTAACCGAGCAATGGTCGTTTTACCAACGCCACGAGTGCCGGTAAATAAATACGCATGGTGTAAGCGGCCTGAATCGAGCGAATTCACCAACGCTTGCATGACGTGCTGTTGACCTACGAGGGTTTCAAAATTTTGGGGGCGCCATTTGCGGGCAAGAACTTGATAAGTCATGGGGTAGCATTCACAGCTTTAAACGCGTCAAACAAAGGGTGGCCGCAGACCAGCGACATTTCGGCACAACTCACACCAATTACCGTTGCTTCCTTCCGGATCTGGCGGGGTTCACTGGGCTCGCTTGCGAAAGCACTAATCTGCATGCCATTGAAGTGACCATTATTGTACCTGATTAGCATAGATAAAAGCTAGCGCCAAAAAAACGTTGACATTAAAAAATACTCTGTGCTAATCTTAGCAATCCTCTTAGCAAAAGGTTGCAAAAAATTCGCATCTTGTCTTATAAGCCACCATCGCAACACCTACCTCTTATAACATGATCACCCCCTATCTCTCTACTGTATATAAATAATTATTTCTATGAATCTTACCGAACTCAAAAAAACCCCTGTTACTGATCTGTTAGCATTAGCGGACAAAATGGGCTTAGAAAACATGGCCCGCTGCCCCAAAAAAGACATCGTCTTTACCATTTTAAAAGCCCACGCCCAAAAAGGCGAAGATATCTGTGGCGATGGCGTCTTGGAAATTTTACAAGATGGCTTTGGCTTTCTGCGTGGCGCCGAAGGCTCTTATTTAGCCGGCCCTGATGATATTTATGTCTCCCCAAGTCAAATCCGGCGCTTTAATTTGCGTACGGGAGATACTATCAGCGGCAAAATTCGCCCACCCAAAGAAGGTGAACGCTATTTTGCACTGCTTAAGGTGGATCAAATCAATTACGATTCACCCGAAACCACGAAAAATAAAATTCTCTTTGAAAATCTGACGCCCTTATTTCCCAATAAGCGCATTCATTTAGAACGCGGCAATGGCAGCACTGAAGATTTAACTGCGCGGATCATTGAATTATTAGCACCCATGGGTAAAGGCCAACGCGGCTTGATTGTGTCGCCGCCGAAAGCCGGTAAAACCATGATGTTACAAAACATTGCCCAATCGATCACCCACAATAATCCAGAATGCAAATTGATCGTGATGTTGATCGATGAGCGACCCGAAGAAGTCACGGAAATGCAACGTTCAGTGCAAGGCGAAGTGGTTGCCAGTACGTTTGATGAACCCGCTACCCGTCACGTCCAAGTCGCTGAAATGGTCATTGAAAAGGCCAAGCGTTTAGTTGAACATAAACACGATGTGGTGATTTTACTCGATTCCATTACCCGCCTTGCCCGTGCGTATAACACAGTCATTCCCTCTTCCGGTAAAGTTTTAACCGGTGGTGTTGATGCTAATGCTTTACAAAGACCCAAACGAATTTTTGGAGCAGCACGCAATATCGAAGAAGGCGGTAGCTTAACGATTATCGCTACAGCTTTAATCGATACGGGTTCGAAAATGGATGAAGTCATTTACGAAGAATTTAAAGGTACCGGCAACTGGGAAGTACATCTCAACCGTTCTTATGCAGAAAAACGCATGTTCCCAGCGATCGATATCGACCGCTCCGGCACCCGTCGTGAAGATTTATTGACCTCGACCAATGAAATTCAAAAAATGTGGATTTTGCGTAAATTCCTGTATTCGATGGAAAATTTTGGCAAAATGGAATTTTTGTTGGAACGCTTAAAAAACACGAAAACCAATGAAGAGTTTTTTGAAGCGATGAAGGGGTGAGGCGAAAATTTAAAAAGCCTGGCTTTTTGCCGGCGAAGCCAGGCCATGAATACCTCCCTCTCAATTGCATCTGATTGCTTATGCCTTTTACTGTTCGTTTAAAAAACCGCACCGGTAGTTTTATCGTCATCGAGGGTGAAACTATCCTCGATGCGGCATTGCGACAAGATTATTTTATTCCCTACAGTTGCCATGAAGGTATTTGTGGCACTTGCCAAGGCACTGTCCTTGAAGGCAGCGTCGAACATTATCATGCCGACGATTTGCATTTAACCGCCGATGAATTAGCCAAAGGATCGGCATTATTTTGTTCTGCCACGCCACGCTCGGATTTAATGATCGACGCTCCCGGCATTCGAGTGCCAGCCATTAAGCAACTGCCGCAATTTCATTATCAATTAATCCATTTGCAAGCATTAAACGAATGCGTCTTTCAAGCAACTTTAAAACCCACAGAAACCACCTTAGATTATTTAGCGGGTCAATACCTCGAAGTGTTGTTGCTAGATGAAGAAGCACGACCCTTTTCCATCGCTAATGCTCCTTTGGGAGATGGTCACATTCAATTGCATATTCGCTATCAGAAGGATAATGCGTATGCGGTAAAATTAATCCAGCATTTACGCAAGCAGCAAAGCCTTGATTTTTATGGTGCTAAAGGCCATTGCCTCTACCACCCTATACCCTCAATGCCAACGATCATGATTGCCGGCGGCACCGGTTTCGCGCCCTTAAAAGCTATTATTGAACAAGCGTTAAGCGTACCTTTGACGCAACCCTTAACGCTTTACTGGACTGCCAAACGCTTTGACGATCTCTATTTACATGAATTAGCTTTGCAATGGGATCGCTATGTACCACATTTTCGCTATGTACCTGTGTTAACGGGAAATAATATTCCTGCTACCTGGATGGGTAGCACCGGTTCGGTTTATCGCGTTATTCAACAACAACAAATCACGTTAAAGAATCACCATGTGTATATCAGCGGCCCTTTTTCACTTACCCAAGATGCATTCACGCACTTAAACCCGCTCGGCTTAGCACATTATTATCTGTATTCCGATGCCATCGATTATTTATAATTTACCAGTGTATAGCTATTCCTGTCATTTTAGTGGCGCTTTTGTAAACAAGCATGGGGCAAACGTTTGGTAACCCAATCAAAATTCACCAAGAGGAAGAAACTCTTATATCGTTTTACAAGAGACTCACGAAGTAATTCTCTTAACTAAGGATGCAGCCCAAGTTAACTTTTTTGGAAGCGACAATACGTCACTATTTTGAGTGGGAATTCTTTGTGTTTTATTCGTTTGAGACGACAACATTTTACTAGAGCTAGAGTTGACAGGTACGTCAAAAGCAATACTTTTAGCATAATTTTGGATAACAGAAAGGATTTCTTGATTAGAAAATAGGCTTTTCTTTAGAACGAAAGTGTCAGAGTGGCCATCAGGAGACGTATGAAACTTAAGTAATTCATTTACTTGGGCAAAACTTAGCGCTAACATATCGGCCGGCGTTTTTCCGGAAAAATTTTGGATAGTCCGTGAAGCGTTAAACGCTTCTAGCAATAAAATTGCATTGATATCCCGACGCATATAAGCAAAATGCAGTGCCGTGTTACCATTGCTCGGCTCAGCATAATCAATGCATTGATTGGCACCCAAGTCTAACAATTTTTGAGCTAATGTAAAGTTGCTAACCGAGAGTGGAAAACCATTGCCAGTAAGATCGACATAGCCTTTTGCAATCGTTAATTGCAAAGCAGTTTGGCCAACATAAACAGGTTTTTGTAATGTTTCATTATAGTCGCGCATAAGTTCATCCGGTTTATTCAGCCATAAAGTACGTTGCTCAAGTCTTTGAAACTGTTTTGCATCGTCCAATACGTTATTCACCCAATCGTTTTCAGCATTACCGATTGCAAACGTAAAAGGTGCAACACCATTCAAAGATAACTTGTTTAAATCTAAACCTTTTTTTAGAAAAGCAATCCGTTGTTCTTTGGTAAATTCGCGTAAATAATCGGCTGCAGAAGCTCTTGAATTGGGAAATATCTCAAGTTTTTCATTAAAGAGTAAGATTAACTCCATGGCTTTAGGTTTCAAGTATGTATCAATATCCGTTTGTGTCAATGGGAACGCTAGAGGGTCTAAGCCTAAAGAAGATACTCGGTTTTTATCAATCGTGTTAGTTACTGCCGTTGCCTCTTGATTCCAAAATCGGTAGTGAAGTTCACCTGCATCTGTGGTCGAAAAAGCAATAGCATAATGAGAAATCTCGTTATTTTTTAGCATCATCTTCACGCATTGCTTTTTTTAATTGTTCAATATTTTGAAGTGTGAGTGGACAAGCCATGCCGCCACAACCCGCTTCTTCTAATTCTTGGACTGAAACAATATAGGGTGCTTCAGTTTCATTGAGGGTAACTACCTGTAAACAACCATTTTCTTGCATAGTAAATTGCATCTCATCAAGATCCTCCGTACCAGGCATTAACTGAAAATCATAATAAAAAATAGGCCAAGATAAATTGACATCATTAGCGATAAAAGGCGGTGTATGTCCTTTGATCGCCATGATACTTAAGAGTTCCGTTAATTTTGGCTTTAATACCTGTTCAATATCCGCCGTTGTTAATGGCGAGTTGAAATGAATATCTAAGCTGTTAACTTAGGGAAATTAATAACATCACTTACTTCAGCATCAAAAACGTTTAATGTATAGCATAGTGCGCTGTCGTTAAATTCAACATAGATATGATTAGCGAGCACTTTGCTGGGTTTTTCTTCCATTAAATGAAGTTCATAGCCGAGTAAAAAATTGCTATAGATCATAGCCATTTTTCTATCGTACGCATTGCGCTTCCTAAAATCATTAGAAGAAGTAGCATAATCAAAGAGCATGTTTATATTTTGATTCATGCAAAATAATTCAGCGTCAAGAGTGCTTTTCATAATATTCACCTAAAAAACT
>CAISUE010000015.1 GCA_903888615.1 uncultured Gammaproteobacteria bacterium | reverse complement strand
AAAAATCATCAAGGAAATGCCGTTCGAGTCGGCTTCTCGGTACCATAAGTAGTAAATTAAAACTAACAAATCAGAAACTAGTTTTTTAAAAAGCTATGATTTATCGAAATAATGCGAGATCACTACAGGTCTGGCATAGTAATTAAGTATCCATCGACTTTGTAATTTATTAATTAACCACAATGCCGCTAGAAAAGATAAGAAAGCACTACCGAAAATCCATAGTTCCGAGTATGCCGCAGAATCAAGCAGATAATCGGCGATACCTGCACCGGTAAAAAAAGCCATTAACGGTGCAAAATATAACAATAGAGATGCGCGTAGCAACAAGCTTTCATCGATAGCGATCATGACCTCGTCGCCGACATTGAGCTGAATATCACAATCAACCGGTACTGATTTTTTTTTAAAGATTCCACTTATTGCATTCGTTGAACACGAAGTTTTTTGCTGACAACCAGAACAAGCGGTGTTTAGGCTATTTTCAACCCAGACCTGATGATTATCAATTTTAACCACTACCGCTAATTGTTCGATCATCGCGCACCTTTATCGATAACGTTCATACGTTTTGAATAAGAGTTTAGTTTTTCTAGTCATTAATCCAAAACCTGTGCCAATATTTTTAGCCATGCGTTCAATCTTATAGGGGTGAGTTCTTTCTGATTTTCTTGATCTAAGGCCAAGCCAACAAATTGGCTATCGACAATCGCTTTTGAGTTCGAAAATTTATAGTCAATGTTATCCCAGGCACCTATCATCGTTGCACCACAATTCTTAAATTGTTCATACAAATAATACATAGCATCAACAAATTCATAAGGGTAGCTTTTTTGATTGCCCAAACCATAAATCGCAACTTTCTTACCCGTAAAATCTTGCCCCTCTAATGCTGGCAAAAACTCCTCCCAGCTAGGTGTTGCATTACCAGTCGATAATCCCGGCAACTGACCATCACCATAAGTTGGAGTACCTAAAATTAAAATATCATAACCCAGTAATTCAGACACACTTGCGTTGCGTATATTGACTGGTTTTCCAGCATCAGAACCCAATGCCGTAGTAATATCTTTTGCAATGCGCCGGGTATTACCCGTATCTGTCCCAAAAAAAACTCCGATCTTAGTCATGCTATCCTCACTTAGGCACTACTGCCGTTATGAATAAATAAATCTATACATCAACTCATTACAATTGTATTTGCAATAAGCCATTCGCCTTTTGTTTATCTTGCCATTCTTCAGGACTAAAGACTTTAACACTAACAGCATGTAGCTTTCCTGACGCCAAGGGCTCTTTCAAAGTAGCCAAAACCAACTGCTGTTTTTTGACCATCGATAAATCACCAAATTTAGAACTTATTACGGTAATTAATAAATCACAGCCCTCACCTTCTATGATGACTTCAGCATCGACCAAGCCTTGCTTAACTATTATTGCAACTTCACCCCTCGATAAAGTTTCACTTGCAACGTCTTTTTTTATATCGATGCCAGATTCTAAGAGCGGCAAAAGACTGCCTTTATTGGACATATCTTCAACAATATCACAACCTCCAACCAACTCACCGTTTACAAATAGCTGTGGAAAAGTAGGCCAATGAGAAATACTCGGTAATTTTTCTCTAATAAAAGGCGCTTCCAACACATTGATATAGGCATAAGGAATCTTAGTCGCATTAAGTATTCCAACTGCCTTAGCAGAAAATCCGCACTGTGGATTTGTTGGCACACCTTTCATATAAATGATGATTGGGTTTTCTGCTAATTGCTTTTGTATTTTTTCTGCAGTATTCATAAGTCTCCAGTTATATAAATGAATTTAGTTTGTTGTTTTATGTGGGCAATGAAATTAGGTAGGTCTGAGGTTGTATTTATCGTTCCTACATTGTCTGAAGCCATGTTTTT
>CAISUE010000014.1 GCA_903888615.1 uncultured Gammaproteobacteria bacterium | reverse complement strand
TATCAAAATCGATATTTAATTTATACACCTTACGTCGATTGGGTGAATTTTGATAGCTTAAAACTATTTGCAGAAAAATTGTGTGCCGAGAATCCACGTGCAAAAAGCATTCATTTAATTTTAGATAATGCCGGATATCATAAAATCAAAGACTTCACTGATTTTATTAAAAGCACAAAGATTAAAATACATTACTTACTGCCATATTCACCAAATTTAAATCCCATTGAGCGACGGTGGAACGCCCCCTGTGTCAGCATAGATGTCGCCTTCATTAAAAATATTAGGGGGCGGACAGAGGCATCAAATGATCAAGCTATCCGCAGAGCTTAAAGCAGCAATAGTACAAAAAGCATTAAACCGTGGTTCTGCCACGCTGGAGTCCATTGCGCAGACTCATAATGTTGGCACGTCCAGCCTGTCTAAATGGGTGACTAAGTTCCGTAACGGCGAGCTACAAGTGAAAGATGGCGCACTAAAGTTAGGTTATGCAACCGCTGCCGATCGCCTCAGTCATTTACTCAATACAGCTAAGCTTGACGAGACAGCTCTGGGCGGCTATTGTCGTGCGCATGGCCTTTATAGCCATCAATTAACCGAATGGAAAGACGCCATGAGCACGGATCATAACGATAAGAATAAGCAACAGAGTGAAGAGTTAAAGGCCTTGCGCGTTGAAAATAAAGCCTTAAAAAAGGAATTGAATCGTAAAGAGAAAGCCCTGGCTGAAACCGCGGCATTACTGGTCCTCAAAAAAAAACTCCATTCGATTTGGGGGGAGCGCGAGGACGATTAATAGCACAGGCTGATAAGCAAGGAGTCCTTCCCCTAATAGCTGAAGCCGCGGGCTCTGGTGCCCGACGATTCAAGATATGTGAATTGCTAGCGATCTCCATTCGCACGCTTGAGCGCTGGGAGAAGCCAGATGGGCTGAAGGATAAGCGCAAGACAGCGCTTCACCAACCTGTTAATAAATTAACGGAGTGGGAACGAGCACACCTGTTGATAACCGCAAACTCTGTGCCATACAGTGATTCCGATCAGTAAAATCGTGCCCTTGTTAGCCGATGAGGGCCGTTATATTGCGTCAGAATCATCATTCTATCGTGTCTTGCGCGAAGAGAATCAGCTTAGCCATAGGCTTAGCTCAAAGGTCGCTACACGCGTTAAACCAAAGGCTTGTGTAGCGTCTGGCCCTAACCAAGTCTGGTCGTGGGACATTACTTATTTGCCCACGTTGGTACAGGGGATGTATTACTATTTATACGTGGTAATGGATATTTATAGCCGTAAAATTGTCGGTTAAAGCGTGCATGAAGCGGAGTCGGCGCAGTATGCCGCCAACCTGATTTAACAATGCTGCTTGGATGAACAGGTAGGCCCGAATCAGCTGACCTTGCACTCGGATAATGGCGCCCCGATGAAAGGGGTAACCATGCTCTGTATGCTGCAGCAATTGGGTGTGGTGCCATCGTTCAGTCGGCCATCGGTGAGTGATGATAACCCGTATTCAGAATCGTTATTTAAGACCTTAAAATACCATCCCAGCTTCCCGATGATCGAGAAATTCGCCACGCTATTGGATGCGCGGAAATGGTGTGTAGGCTTTGTCGATTAGTATAACACGAAGCATTTGCATAGTGCGTTGAAGTTCGTGACTCCCACGCAGCGCCATAGCGGTCAAGACGAAGCTATCTTAAACAACCGTGATACTGTCTATCAAATGGCAAAAGAAAAGCACCCAGCCCGCTGGGCTAAGCGACAAACGCGTAACTGGCAATTGCCTAACGAAGTGACATTAAACCCTAACCGAAAGAAAGTGACGATAAATGAAAATGAGGCAGGACTAAAATTAGCGGCTTAATTATTTAACGCGACATCTTTATTGACAAACACCGGAACGTGATGCGTGAAAAAAGCACTTACAATCGTTATTATGAAAAATTTTCAGAATTTTCTAAAATCTTATTGGCTTTCTTTGAAAATATAGAGAATTATTGCGAAATTTTAAAAAGTAGAATAATTGATAATTTTCAACACCTGACGTTTACATAGTTTGATTTTAAAATATACTCATCACAACTTCAGGTGTGACGGGTATA
>CAISUE010000013.1 GCA_903888615.1 uncultured Gammaproteobacteria bacterium | reverse complement strand
GAAATGATCATGCCGGGTGATAACATTAAAATGGATGTGCATTTGATCGCTCCCATTGCGATGGAAGAAGGTTTGCGTTTCGCGATTCGTGAAGGCGGCCGTACCGTAGGTGCTGGCGTAGTGGCTAAAATTTTAAAATAATTTTTCAAGTTATCGAAAAATTATCGTAGCAAGGGAGCGGTCTTTTGGCCGCTTAACCTAATAAGGATTAAGAGTTCTAGTTTCTAGTTTCTAGTTTCTAGTTTCTTTATAGAATATAGGCCAGTAGCTCAATTGGCAGAGCGGCGGTCTCCAAAACCGCAGGTTGGGGGTTCGATTCCCTCCTGGCCTGCCATTTTTAAGTGTATTAACGTGGTTATTCACTAAAGGTAATGTTTCTGCATGTCAGCTAATCAAATAGCAGTGCACCCATTAAAAAACAAATTGTTGTGGTCTTTAAGTATCGTATTGTTAGTAGGTGGATTAATCACTAATTATGCGTTACCTACGGTGCCATGGCTGGTGCGATTTTTAAGCTGGATTATCATTGCTGCGGCGGTGTTTACTTTGTTTATCAATACCATTCAGGGTAAGCGTTTTTGGAATTTTGCTAAATTAGCGCGCAATGAATTACGCAAAGTCGTTTGGCCGACCCGAGCTGAAACCACGCAATCGACAGTATTTGTCGGCGTTATGGTGGTCATTCTAGCCTTGTTTCTTTGGGGTGTTGACACTTTTTGGGCTTGGTTAATTACCTTGATCACGGTTTAACGTAACTATAAAAAGGTTTATCTATGACAGAGCATTCAGACTTAAAGTGGTACATCATTCATGTGGCCTCAGGTTTTGAAAATTATGTCATGAAGGCGATTCCTGAACGGGCAATTCGTGAAGGTTTTTCTGACTGTTTTGGCGAAATTATCGTGCCGACGGAAGAGGTGATGGAAATGCGTGACGGTAAGAAACGCAAAACTGAACGCAAATTTTTCCCAGGTTATGTATTATTAAAAATGCATTTGATGGATGAAACCTGGCATTTGGTGCGTAAAACACCGAAAGTTTTGGGTTTTATCGGTGGTAAGCGTGATAAACCAGCACCCATTTCTGATAAAGAAGCTGATGCAATCATGCGTAAAGTGCAATTGGGTGTTGATAAACCTAAACCCAAAGTATTGTATGAACCCGGTGAAGTGATTCGGATTGTTGATGGGCCGTTTACCGATTTCAATGGTGTCGTTGAAGAAGTGCAGTATGATAAAAATCGCTTGAAAATTGCGGTACTTATTTTTGGGCGTTCAACTCCGGTTGATCTAGAGTTTAAACAAGTTGAAAAAACGTAAAAAAACCGTAGGAACGGATTTTTAGTATGTCCGTCCAGCGTTCATTCTGTAACAGGGGAGCTAGTTTTCTAAATTAGCGCAAAACCCGAAAGGAGAAATCATGGCTAAAAAGATTGTTGGTTATATCAAGTTACAAATTAAAGCCGGACAGGCTAACCCTAGTCCGCCGATTGGACCTGCTTTGGGCCAACGTGGTGTTAATATCATGGAGTTTTGTAAAGCATTTAATGCTAAAACTTCAAGTTTAGAGCCTGGCTTATTAGTGCCTGTGGTTATCACAGTGTTTTCTGATAAGAGTTTCACCTTTATTGTTAAGACTCCTCCTGCTTCCATTTTAATCAAGCGCTTATTGAAATTGACTAAAGGCAGTGCGCGTCCTAATACGCTTAAGATCGGTAATTTAACCCGTGGGCAATTGGAAGAAATTGCCACAGCGAAACAACCGGATCTTACCGCTGCTGATTTAGAAGCAGCTATTCGGACCATCGCTGGTTCTGCGCGTAGCATGGGCATCGACGTTGAAGGCGTCGTATAACGATATTTGAGTGAGGATTATCCAGATGAGCCAGTCAAAAAAGTTTAAAGCAATAAGTAAAGAATTAGTCGCCGGTAAAGTCTATGCGATCAAAGATGCATTAACCTTAGCCAAAAAATTCGCTACGGCTAAATTCAATGAATCAATCGATGTCGCGGTGATTCTTGGTATTGATGCTAAAAAATCTGAACAAGCGGTACGTAGTGCAGTAGTTCTTCCAAATGGTACCGGTAAAACAGTGCGTGTTGCCGTGTTTACGCAAGGTGCGAATGTTGAATTAGCGCTTGCAGCTGGCGCGGATGTGGTTGGCTTTGAAGATTTAGCCGCTAGCATGAAAGCCGGTGACTTGAATTACGATGTAGTGATTGCTAGCCCAGATGCAATGCGTATTGTGGGTCAATTAGGCACGATTTTAGGTCCACGTGGTTTGATGCCAAATCCGAAAGTTGGTACTGTGAGTGCTGATGTGGCCAATGCAGTTAAAAATGCTAAATCGGGTCAAGTGCGTTATCGTAGCGATAAAGCTGGTGTGGTCCATGTGACTTTGGGCAGAGCGACATTCACTGAACAACAGTTAACTGAAAATCTAGCCGCATTTATTGCCGATTTGCGTCGCGTTAAACCTGCTACATCTAAAGGTATTTACGTTAAAAAAGTTTCTATTTCCAGCACCATGGGTCCTGGTTTGACCGTTGATCAATCAACTGTCAGTGCCTAATTTTCGCGGCTAGATGAATGCTTAAGTTTTTTTAAGTATTTGTCTAAATGTCGAAGACCGCTGGTATGTCAAGATTTTTTGATATTTAAATTTCCAGCGCAGACGGTAAAATCTTAACTTAAGGTTTTACCAACCGCTTATCTCTTTTGAGTTAAGCTTAGAGACGTGATGCTTTATCACGTGATTATTAACCAGGACTATTTTAAAAAAATAATCCTGTGGAGGACTTAAACGTGGCACTTACTCGAGTAACAAAAGAAGCGATTGTGGCTGAAGTATCTGTTGTTGCGTCGAAGGCTATCTCAGCTGTGGTTGCATTAAACCATGGGTTGAGCGCAGGTGAAATGACGGAGTTACGTGTTAGCGCTCGGAAATTGGGAGTGTTTTTAAAAGTCGTGCCTAACAATTTGCTCAAAAGAGCAGTTGCCGGTAGCGAATTTGAATGCTTGCAAGAGTCGTTAATTGGACCTACCATCATCGCTTTTTCAAAAGGCGAACCTGGTTCAGCTGGTCGTTTGATTCGTGATTTTGTGAAAACACATCCTAAAATGGGTGTAAAAGCAATTGCGATCGGCGCTAAAGTCTTTGATGCACAACAATTAGACATGCTCGCTTCATTGCCAAGCTTCGATGAAGCGCTGGCTTCATTGATGTCAGTCATGAATGCGCCGATTGGTAAATTGGTTCGGACATTGCCTGAAACGTATACCAAAATGGTCCGGGTCGTTGCCGCTGTGCGCGATTTGAAACAAGCAGCCTAATAACCTTCTTTAACCTTAATTAGTGGAGTTTTACCTATCATGAGTATTTCAAAACAAGATATTTTACAAGCTGTAAGCGACATGAGTGTTATGGATGTTGTTGAATTAGTCAAAATGATGGAAGATAAATTTGGTGTGTCAGCAGCCGCTGCCGTAGCTGTTGCTGCTCCTGCTGCCGCTGCTGCTGCCGTTGAAGAACAAACGGAATTTGAAGTATTCTTAAAAGCCATCGGCGAAAATAAAGTCAATGTCATTAAAGCTGTTCGTGCTTTAACTGGCCTTGGTTTGAAAGAAGCTAAAGATTTGGTAGAAAGCGCACCTGCTTCTATTAAAGCAGGCGTTAGCAAAGATGAAGCCGCTAAAATCAAGAAAGATATTGAAGAAGCTGGCGGAACGGCTGAAGTTAAGTAATTCTAAAGGGCTTGGGATTATTCCTAAGCCCTTTATTTGTTTGGCTCGAGCTTCTGTTTGAACGAAGCTTTCGTTGGTTCCTAATTATTGGTACTCCACCAACGCGTGAAAATACATATTACGAATTTGTTTAAGCTGAAAAGACTTTAAGTCCTTTCGGCTTTTTGTTGTCTAAAATTCACTCACGCAAGCGTGACTAAATTTTACTATTTTTTTATCGAAACAGTTGATAAAAATTGAAAATTAAAAGTCGTTAAATAAGCTCAATAGCTATTTGAAACTTTTAAATAAATAGGTGTAACTCTCATTAATCATTTTAATAGAGTTTTATAGTTGGTTTTTCAGTGCAACTGAAAAACCGTCAGGTAAACTTAAACTGGAGCGGCTATGGAAAAGATTTATCTTCATCCTGAAAAAAAGCGCATTCGTGTAGATTTTAGTAATCGCGGCGATGTCATGGAATTGCCCCATTTGCTGGCTATTCAAAAAAATTCTTATAAAAAATTTCTGCAAGCAGAAATAGCGCCAAAAAAACGCGATAAAGCTGGTCTTGAAGCTGTTTTTCAATCGGTCTTTCCGATTGTTAGTTACTCGGGTAATGCTGCTTTAGAATATGTTGATTATAAATTAGGCCTTGCTCCTTATTCCGTTGAAGAATGTTTAGTATCAGGTATTACATTTGCAGCGCCTCTGCGCGTTAAAACACGTTTAGTGATTTACGATAAAGATGCACCCGCTAACGCTAAATCGGTTAAAGATGTGAAAGAACAAGATGTTTACATGGGCGAAGTGCCCTTGATGACTGATCGTGGTTCTTTTGTCATCAATGGCACTGAGCGGGTAGTGGTTTCGCAATTACATCGTTCGCCAGGGGTGTTTTTTGAACACGATAAAGGAAAAACCCATTCATCGGGCAAATTGCTGTATTCCGGTCGGATTATTCCTTACCGTGGTTCCTGGTTAGATTTTGAATTCGATGCTAAAGATTGTGTCTTTGCGCGGATTGATAAACGTCGCAAATTGCCAGCGACCATTATTTTACGGGCCATTGGCTTTAATAATGAACAAATGTTGGCGATGTTTTATGATTTCAACACGTATCATTTGAAAGGTGATGAACTTCACTTAGATTTAGTGCCTGAACGTTTACGTGGTGAAATTGCAGCATTTGATATTCATTATCAAGATGGCACGATGTTGGTTGAACGTGGCCGCCGGATTTCAATGCGCAATGTTAAGCAAATGGAAAAAGCTGAGCTTAAATCATTGCTCGTGCCGCTGGATTACCTCTATGGTCGCGTTACTGCCAAAGACATTATCGATACTGAAACGGGTGAAATCTTAGTTGCTGCTAATACCGAAGTGACGCCAGAGCTTTATAAAAAATTACAAGCCGCTAATATTACGGTTATTGATACATTGCATACCAATGATTTGGATTGTGGGCCATTTATTTCAGATACATTGAAATTGGATCCAACGTCGGTGCAATTAGAAGCGTTGATTGAATTGTATCGCATGATGCGTCCCGGTGAACCGCCAACTAAAGAAGCGGCAGAGCAATTATTTAAAAGTTTGTTTTTTGCAGCAGATCGTTATGATTTATCGGCTGTGGGTCGGATGAAATTGAATCGTCGTGTGGGCCGTACTGAAGTAGAAGGGCCTGGCATTTTGACTGAAGACGATATTGTGCAAGTATTAAAATTATTGGTCGATATTCGCAACGGTAAAGGCATCGTCGATGACATCGATCATTTAGGCAATCGTCGGGTGCGTTCGGTCGGTGAAATGACCGAAAATCAATACCGTATCGGTTTAGTGCGCGTTGAACGTGCCGTGCGTGAACGCTTAAGCATGGCTGAATCCGAAGGTTTGATGCCACAGGATTTGATGAATGCTAAGCCTATTGCGGCAGCCATCAAAGAATTTTTTGGTTCCAGTCAATTATCGCAATTTATGGATCAAGTGAATCCCTTGTCGGAAATCACCCATAAACGTCGGGTATCTGCCCTAGGACCAGGCGGTTTGACGCGTGAACGCGCCGGCTTTGAAGTGCGCGATGTGCATCCAACGCATTACGGCCGCGTGTGTCCTATTGAAACGCCAGAAGGTCCTAATATCGGGTTGATCAATTCCTTGGCAACCTATGCTCGGACCAATGATTATGGCTTTTTAGAAAGTCCTTATCGGAAAGTTGTCAACGGCCATGCAACCAAAGAATTGGTTTATCTATCAGCAATTGAAGAAGGTGAATTTCCGATCGCCCAGGCGAATGCGGAATTAGACGCTGATGGTCGTTTGACAGAAACGTTAGTGCCATGCCGATTCAAAGGTGAATTTGCTTATAGTTCAGCGGATAAAATTAAATTCATGGATGTGTCACCGAAACAAGTGGTTTCGGTTGCCGCTTCGTTAGTGCCTTTCTTAGAACACGATGATGCTAATCGCGCGTTGATGGGTTCCAATATGCAGCGTCAAGCAGTGCCTACACTACGGGCTGAAAAACCGCTGGTTGGCACAGGGATGGAACGCGTCGTAGCGCGGGATTCGGGTGCAACGGCGATTGCACGCCGTGGCGGTATCGTCGATTCGATCGATGCTAGCCGGATTGTGATTCGCGCCAGTGGCGATGAAGTGAAAGCTGGTGAAACTGGGGTGGATATTTATAACCTTACCAAATACACGCGCTCGAACCAAAATACCTGCGTTAATCAACAACCCTTAGTGAAACCCGGTGATTTGATTAATAAAGGCGATTTGATTGCCGATGGTCCATCGACCGACATGGGTGAATTAGCGCTGGGTCAAAATATGTTGGTGGCATTTATGCCCTGGAATGGTTATAACTTTGAAGATTCGATTCTCATTTCTGAACGCGTTGTAGCTGAAGATCGTTACACCACCATTCATATTGAAGAATTATTGTGTGTGGCGCGTGACACTAAGCTTGGGCCTGAAGAAATCTCCAGTGATATTCCCAATGTCAGTGAAAATGCTTTAGCTAAACTCGATGAAGCAGGCATCATTCATGTCGGCGCGGAAGTTAAAGCAGGGGATGTGTTAGTCGGTAAAGTGACACCAAAAGGTGAGACGCAATTGACCCCGGAAGAAAAGTTATTACGGGCAATTTTTGGTGAAAAAGCATCAGACGTTAAAGATTCTTCTTTGCGAGTACCCGCTGGTATGAACGGTACAGTCATCGATGTTAAAGTCTTTACCCGTGATGGCGTCACTAAAGATAAACGCGCGCTAATGATCGAACATGCTGAAATTGAACGCATCAAAAAAGATTTACGCGATGAATTGCGTATCCGTGAAAGCGATTTGTATTCACGGGTTCACAAACTTTTAAGCGGTAAAATTGCCGCGGGTGGTCCCAATAAATTAAAATCTGGCACAGAAGTAACGGCGGATTATTTGGCGGAATTGACGCATGATAAATGGTTTGAATTGCGCTTAAAAGAAGATACGGCGCAACAAGAATTAGAATTATTTGCATTGCAAGCTAAACAATTGCACAAAGATTTGGATGAGCGCTTAGAAAATCAACGCAAAAAAATTGTCCAAGGCGATGATTTAGCACCCGGCGTGTTAAAAATTGTCAAAGTCTATGTTGCGGTGAAGCGTAAAATTCAACCCGGCGATAAAATGGCTGGCCGTCATGGTAATAAAGGTGTGGTATCGATGATCGTACCGGTCGAAGATATGCCCTTCAGAGCCGATGGTACGCCAGTGGATATCGTCTTAAATCCACTCGGTGTGCCATCGCGGATGAATGTCGGACAAATTCTGGAAACCCATTTGGGTTGGGCTGCCAAAGGATTGGGTCTTAAAATTGGTAAAATGCTCGATGCCCGCGATTCAACCGCCAATATTCAAGCTTTATTGGAAAAAATCTATAACCACGATGATCGTAAACGTGTTGATTTTGCCCATTTTGATGAAGCAGAAGTCTTGACGCTAGCGAATAATCTACGCGGTGGGGTGCCGATGGGTACGCCGGTATTTGATGGCGCATCGGAAGATATGATTAAAAGTATGTTGAAGCTAGCGGATTTGCCAAGCAGTGGTCAGACTATTTTGTACGATGGTCGAACTGGGGATCAATTTGCGCGTCCTGTGACGATCGGTTATATGTATATGCTGAAATTAAATCACTTGGTCGATGACAAAATGCATGCGCGTTCAACCGGTTCTTATAGCTTGGTAACACAACAGCCATTAGGCGGTAAAGCGCAATTCGGTGGTCAACGTTTTGGTGAAATGGAAGTGTGGGCGCTACAAGCTTATGGCGCATCTTACACGTTACAAGAAATGTTGACCGTGAAATCCGATGATGTGACAGGGCGTACGAGGATGTATAAAAACATTGTCGATAATAACCAACACATGGATGCCGGTATGCCGGAATCCTTTAATGTGTTGGTGAAAGAAATTCGCGCTTTGGCAATCGACATCGATTTAGATAACGATTAAGTTTAAATAGTCGTCATAGTGAGCCCAGTGCAACTGGGCGAAGCAAACCAGCGGTGGTTAAGATAGATGCTGGTTTGCCACGGGTAATTGCATTACCCTCATAATGACGGATCGTTCAAAAAAAATTAGGAGTGATGATTATGGCTTATGCCAACATGCCCAACAACTTATTCACCAGCCTTGATGATGAATTCAATGGTATTAAAATTGGCTTAGCCTCTCCAGAATTGATCCGCGCGCGTAGCTTCGGTGAAGTCAAAAAACCCGAAACCATTAATTATCGTACATTGCGACCTGAACGCGACGGTTTATTCTGTGCGCGTATTTTCGGGCCTATCAAAGATTATGAATGTCTTTGCGGCAAATACAAACGCATGAAACATCGCGGGGTTATTTGCGAAAAATGCGGTGTTGAAGTGACGTTAACCCGTGTCAGACGTGAACGCATGGGCCATATTGAATTAGCCAGTCCCGTCGCGCACATTTGGTTTTTGAAATCGTTACCATCGAGAATTGGTTTGCTATTGGATATGACGCTGCGTGATGTCGAGCGCGTTTTGTATTTTGAAGCTTTTGTGGTGGTAGATCCCGGTGTAACACCGCTTGAAAAAGGTCAGTTATTGTCGGATGAAGCGTATTTAGAAGCGGTTGAACAATACGGTGATGACTTTGATGCCCGTATGGGTGCTGAAGCGATTTTCTTCATGATGAAAGCATTGAATGTTAAAGAAGAAATTGAATTTCTGCGTGGTGAAATTCCGCAAACATCGTCAGAAACCAAATTAAAGAAATTATCCAAACGTTTGAAGTTGCTGGAATCGTTTGATGAATCAGGCAACAAACCTGAATGGATGATTTTAACCGTGTTACCCGTGTTACCACCGGATTTGCGTCCTTTGGTAGCTCTCGATGGTGGCCGTTTTGCAACATCTGATTTGAATGATTTGTACCGTCGCGTCATTAACCGTAATAATCGTTTGAAGCGTTTATTGGAATTGTCAGCACCCGAAATTATCGTTCGCAATGAAAAACGCATGTTGCAAGAAGCGGTCGATGCGCTTTTAGATAATGGTCGTCGTGGACGCGCTATTACCGGTACTAATAAGCGGCCATTGAAATCTTTAGCCGATATGATTAAAGGTAAACAAGGCCGGTTCCGGCAGAATTTACTCGGTAAACGGGTCGATTATTCTGGTCGGTCCGTCATTGTGGTGGGTCCAACGCTGAAATTGCATCAATGTGGTTTACCTAAGAAAATGGCGCTGGAATTATTCAAACCCTTTATCTTTAGTAAACTACAATTACGCGGCTATGCCACTTCGATTAAAGCTGCTAAAAAAATGGTTGAAAAAGAAGAATTGATCGTTTGGGATATCTTGGAAGAAGTGATTCGCGAACATCCCGTGATGTTAAATCGGGCGCCTACTTTACATAGACTCGGTATTCAAGCGTTTGAACCGATGTTGATCGAAGGTAAAGCCATTCAATTGCATCCGTTAGTCTGTACTGCGTTCAACGCCGATTTCGATGGCGATCAAATGGCAGTTCACGTACCTTTGACTATTGAAGCACAGTTAGAAGCCCGCACTTTAATGATGTCGACCAACAATATCTTATCGCCTGCCAATGGTGAACCGATCATCGTGCCGTCGCAAGATGTGGTGTTGGGTCTTTATTATATGACGCGGGATCGGTTGAATGCTCTGGGTGAAGGGGCAATTTGTACCGATGTTACCGAAGTGCACCGTTTGTATGAAAACGGCTTTGCCGATTTGCATGCCAAAATCAAAGTGCGCATGACGTATACGATTTTAAATGCGAGCAATCAACCGGAAGAAGTAACGCGGGTGACTGATACCACGGTGGGACGCGCTTTATTATCCACTATCGTACCGAAAGGGATTCCGTTTGCGCTAGCCAATAGACCTTTAACCAAGAAAACCATTTCAGCGTTATTAAATGCATGTTACCGTCGTTTGGGTTTGAAAGAAACGGTTATTTTTGCCGATCAATTGATGTATACCGGGTTTAAATACGCGACTCGTTCCGGGATTTCTATTGGTATCGATGATTTAGTGATTCCTGAGCAAAAACAAAGTTTGATTGAAGCTTCTGAACGCGAAGTGGAAGAAATTGAAAACCAATACGCGACTGGGTTAGTTACTAACGTTGAGCGCTATAATAAAGTCGTTGATATTTGGTCGGGTTGTAATGAACAAGTCGCTAAAGCGATGATGAAAAAATTGGCGACTGAAACGGTTACCATGCCAGATGGCGCTACACGTGAACAAGAATCATTTAATTCCGTTTATATGATGGCCGATTCGGGTGCACGGGGTTCGGCGCAACAAATGCGCCAATTAGCCGGGATGCGTGGTTTGATGGTGAAACCGGATGGTTCGATCATTGAAACACCGATTACCGCTAATTTCCGTGAAGGTTTGACGGTTCTGCAATACTTTACGTCTACCCACGGTGCGCGTAAAGGTTTGGCGGATACGGCATTGAAAACAGCCAACTCGGGTTATTTAACTCGCCGTTTAGTCGATGTAGCGCAAGATTTAGTGGTAACTACCCATGATTGTGGCACGACGCACGGCCTCTTGATGACGCCGCATATTGAAGGGGGGGATGTGATCGAACCCTTACGTGAACGTATTTTAGGTCGGGTATTAATCGAAGATGTGTTAGCGCCGCGTTCTGAAACCGTTATTGCGACAGCGGGTATTTTACTCGATGAAACTTGGGTTGATTTCTTAGAAAAACACAGTGTCGATAATGTTAAAGTGCGTTCGCCCATTACCTGTGAAACGCGCTATGGTATTTGTGCCATGTGTTATGGTCGCGATTTAGCACGCGGTGCGATTGTCAATATGGGTGAAGCGGTCGGTGTGATGGCAGCGCAATCGATCGGTGAGCCTGGTACGCAGTTAACCATGCGGACATTCCACATTGGGGGAGCTGCATCCAGAGCATCGGCTGCCAATAGTGTTCAAGTCAAGAGTACCGGTTGCGTTAAATTACACAATATTAAAGTCGTTCAACATGCCTCTGGCAATTTAATCGCAGTATCGCGCTCCGGTATTTTGACGGTGGTCGATACCCATAATCGTGAACGTGAACGCTATAAAATTCCTTATGGTTCCGTGTTGATGGTCAAAGACGGTACCGATGTTGAACAAGGCGATATCATTGCCAATTGGGATCCGCATACTCACCCCATCGTGACAGAAGTCGCCGGGCGCGTGAAGTTTATCGATCTAGTTGAAGGGGTAACGATTAATCGTCAAGCCGATGATTTGACGGGTTTAACCAGTTTGGTCGTCACCGATGCTAAACAACGCGGTTCCTTGGGTAAAGATTTACGGCCCATGATCAAATTAGTCGATATCGATGGTAATGATTTAATGTTAGCCGGTACCAATACGCCAGCGAATTATTTCTTACCTATCGGGTCGATTGTAAATCTAAACGATGGTGTGGCAGTGGGTGTTGGTGATGTTATCGCACGTATTCCACAAGAAGGGTCGAAATCCGGCGATATTACCGGTGGTTTACCACGCGTGGCGGATATTTTTGAAGCACGTAAACCGAAAGAACCGGCTATTTTAGCGGAAATTTCTGGCACCATTAGTTTCGGTAAAGAAACCAAAGGTAAACGTCGCTTAGTGATCACTAATCAAAACGACGATATTCATGAAGAATTGATTCCTAAATGGCGTCAAGTCAGTGTATTTGAAGGTGAACACGTCGAGCGCGGTGAAGTGATTTCTGATGGTCAACCTAACCCGCATGATATTTTGCGTTTATTGGGTATTGGTCGTCTGGCGAATTACATGGTCAATGAAGTGCAAGATGTGTATCGTTTACAAGGGGTGAAAATCAATGATAAACATATCGAAGTCATTGTGCGTCAAATGCTCCGTAAAGCGGTCATTACCGAAGCCGGGGATACCCGTTTCTTGAAAGGTGAACAAGTCGATGTCGCACGGATTAAAGATGAAAACGATAAAATGCGTAAAGAAGGTAAATTACTGACGGGTTTCCAAGTGGAATTATTGGGGATTACCAAAGCTTCTTTATCGACTGAATCCTTTATTTCGGCAGCATCGTTCCAAGAAACCACCCGCGTCTTAACGGAAGCAGCCGTTTGTGGCAAAATGGACGGCCTCCGCGGCTTGAAAGAAAATGTTATTGTCGGACGGTTAATTCCAGCCGGTACGGGTTTAGCGTATCATTCGCATCGTAAAGCCAAGCAAGAGAGCAAGAAAGCCAATATCAAGCCTGATATGGATTTAAGTCAAGTAACAGTGAGAGATGTTGAATCTGCGTTGAGTGAAGCGTTGCAAGAATAAGTGGATTTGTTAAAAACCAACCCCCGTACTTAAATTGGTCACTAAATTTACGTACGGGGGTTTTTTTATTTTAAAAAATCGGGGTAAATGTTAACCGCACTAAAATTAAATTATCTTTTTATTGAATGTATGTTTATAAAGCATATATTATGCATTATAATAGCGATTATATACAAATGAGTCTGATTGTTGCTTGAAATATTCTTTTTTCAAGTTAAATTCAGCTTTTATAAGGTCGTTATTATGATGAATGATTCAAATTCGGGTTGGCAAGCGCCTTATTTAATTAATAATATTCAACGCTTAACCGATTCGTATCTGTTGCGCGTGCTCTTGGCATCGTTTTTTAGTGGTGGGAAAATTATCCAATCCGCTGGCTTAAATGTGATTGGTGTTAATTCTTTGTTAGTTCGTTTTACACATTTTAACGCGACTGCCTCCATACCGATTATGTTATTTTTTATGATGATCGATGTGTTAGCGACTGGTGCGACGCGTGCACCAAAAATTTATCACTATTTCTTGCCTCAAAAAAAAGCATTAACAGCACTTTATGCCTCAGCCTTAGATTTTTCTGAAACAGATGATTTAGCGGATAGTGCCGATATTGATTTACGTGGCTGTTTTGTGTTTTCTTTGCGCGATCAAAAACTTTATCGGATCGATAGAAATAACCGCAGCCAGCGCGCCACTAGTCTGAGTCGTCACGATCAACAATTATTAGAAGAGTTGCATCTGGCGATTAGCAACCACTTGGTTGGGAATCAAGAAGAAGATATCTTATCGGCAGGTAATGCACATAGTTTATTAGTGGATGCCTTAAGTGTAGAGTTATTAGCCTTGTTTATTGCCAAGCGGAACGCAGCCGCTAGCTTGCCTTATGGCGTGATAGCGCGTAGCGTCTATTATGTGTTTTATACGCTGTGTTGCCTTTCGGTGCCATTTTCTTTACTCAATGGTTATGTGTCAGGTTATAGCTTAACTGATACGGCCGATTCGACCTTAGTGGAAAGCGTAAAAATAACCTTAGGGGTTTTGGTTGCTATTTCAGCCATTGTGTCTTATTTGAATTTTAATTTAGCTAAGATGCATGAAGGTGTTAAAGCTTTTTGCCAAAGTTTGGATGATGGGTTGGTTAAAGGTAATTTTGGCATTCCTAAAAAAGCCATGCTCATTACCTTAATGTCGACCGTATTAGGTATTCTTTCAGGCATCGGTTGGTCGTATTTAATTACCGCTAAAAGTTTAGACAGTTTTCCACCAGCTCACTATTTAACGCCTGCTTGGAAAACGGTATTTATTGTAAGCAATGCCTTTATTTCCATTTTTCCCAGTGTGTTTGCCTCAGCATTCAGTAGTTACGAATTAATTAAACAGTATTTTCCAGAAAATCCAGTTGAGGCGATACCCGTTGCTTCACGTTATCCGCATTATGCGATTTTGATTATGCTTATCGATAGTTTTAGTAGTACGGTGGGAGGATTCACTGGCAGCTTAATGATTATTGATGCGTATACCGATGTGCAAACACAGCAGAATGTCATTAATGGTTTAATAGCGCTTGCTGCCTTAAGTTTTTTAAACAGCATTATCATGTATGCGTCATTGGGTTTGGTCGGCAGTAAACAAGCGATCGCTTATATCGGGCAATTAACGTGTTGTCAGCCGGCCGAGCGGGATTTACTTACGATTAAACCTGAATCTAGCCGTACCTCGTTTGAAAATGCTGATCTAGAAACTCTGGATTATAGGCCGGTGTTGCCTGGTGCCTCAGCATTAACCATCATGATGAGAACTATGACTTCCCAAAATACGGATGAATTTCAGGGCGATAATTTTTTTGTAGCCCTTGAAAACACTTCAGCTGATACTGAGCTGCGTAGGTCAAGTATACAGTGATAAAATGGCCTACTAGCCGTAAATAGTAACGACTAAACGGCGGTGCCATCTTTACAGGGGTTAATATTTTAGCAACAATGGCTTTAATAATATGAATGTTCGTTTAATTTTCAACGTTCAGGAGAATTGTTATGACTAAAATTGATCTGCAGCACGAGTTACAATCGGTTATTCATTTTAAGAGTGAGCATGCTGCACTGTTGAAAACTTCGCTGATTATTTGGAATGATAGTAATTTAGAAGCGTATTGGGTGGTGATGATTCGAGAATTGGTTGAGGTGGCGGGTTACACCTATTCACGCATTGCCAAAAGGATGAATGTTTGTGCTTCGACGGTTCAAAAGCTTGCGACACAAACAGGCCGAAAGCCTCGTCAAATGGTGTTTTTTCAATTGGTGTGTTTGTATTATCGCGTTTTTTATGGGCCTTATTGATGCCCACACATCATCCAATATACCAAAACCCATCCTTGTTCGGTTCTCGATCGAATTCCAAAAGAGTTATTGATGGATTTTGATTATATTTAGACTATTTCTGACGATTCTTAAGTGGCTAACTGACAATCGTCAGAAGCGTGGCGTTGCTGCATTGCGGTGGCGCCAAGGGCGCGACAGTGGGATGTGTTCGACAGCATGCTTAAATTGGCGGAGAGAGAGGGATTCGAACCCTCGATGGAGTGTTGACCCCATACTCCCTTAGCAGGGGAGCGCCTTCAACCGCTCGGCCATCTCTCCGGAAATGAACAGCGATTATAGACACTTGTGTCCCACAAGCCAAGATATTTTCGTCAGATAATGAAAAATATTTTCATTATCTGGTTATGGCAAGTGTCAAGCTCGATGAATTGCCCCGTGTTTAGCTTGGTAACGTTAGCCTTTGTTCCGCTAACCAACTCTCGACAATTAATTTCGCTGCATAACCATCGACGTCACTCTTTTGCAAATAACGATAACCACCGGCTTCAAAGAGATCGGCCCGTGCGCTTTTCGTGGTTAATTGTTCATCGATCGTATAGATAGGTAAATCACATTGGCATTTTAAGTAATCGATAAAATCCAGTGCTTGTTGGGTAGCACGTTGTGCTTTGCCATCAGGCCGAAGCGGCATACCAACAACCAGGGCATTGGGTCGCCAGGTGGCAATTAAGGTTTTAACAAGCTTTAAATCCACTGGTACTGCCGTGTGACAGGCAATTTGTGGTAAAGCACGAGCACTACTGGTTAAACTTTGGCCGATAGCGACCCCTGTTTTTTTAGCGCCGACATCGAAACCTAAAACAATAAAATTGTCATGCATGGCCTGCCTCTTCAATTAAACCGGCTAAATTAAAATGGACACTGTCAATCGCTTTTTGCCAACGTTGTTCGTAAGGCGTGTGGAACACTAATTCGGCGGTGGCGGGTGCTATTAACCAGTGATTTTGACTGATTTCATATTCCAATTGACCAGGTGCCCAAGCCGCATAGCCTAAAATAATTAGAAAATCTTTAGGGTTTTGTTGTTGGGCAATGGTTAGCAAAATATCCTGAGAAGTGGTGATACAGAAATCTTCATTGATAGGCAAAGTAGTGCGCCAAGTGCCTAATTGTCGGTGCAAGACAAAGCCACGCTCACGTTGCAAGGGGCCGCCAATGAGCAAAGGTTGATAAGGGAAATCCTTAGCTATTTTTAAACCTTGGTCGATAAAAAGATCCACCACGCTCATGGCGATAGGTTGATTAATCAATAAACCCAGTGCGCCGAGTTCATCGTGTTGGCACACATAGCAAACACTATGGTCAAAGGGGGAGTGACTTAATTTGGGCATAGCGATCAACAAACTGCCTTTTAAAGCTAAGGCATGTTCTGTTAAAAAGCGGTAGCGTGTATGGTCAGAAGTCATAAAGTAAGCGTTAATCAAGAGTAATTGGCAATAGTAACAAAAAGTTATGGGTGCGCTCGAGCTAAACTGCTAAGCTAGCAGTTTATTTACCGTAATCAGGTCGTCATTTATGAATGTTTTGTTAGTTGTTGGCACAGTACTGTCCCTCTTTACCTTGATGCTGGTGTTTTGGTTATTACTGCAGCAATCCAGGCAGCATTTGGCACTGTATAAATTGCAAGCCAATTTAGATTTCGTTCAAACCAATCATTCGGACATTAAAACCAGTTTGAATGAGTTTCAAACGCAGTGGCAAAACCAGCGTCAAGAACATACTCAAGCGTATCACCAGTTTCAATTAGATACGGTTAAATTGATTCAAGAAAACCTTAACCATTTACAGCAGCAACTGTTACAGCTATTAACGCAAAAAATCGATGGACAAGCAACCCAAATCCAAAATTTAACCACCCAAGTCGATGCGCGTTTGCGGGATATCTCAGGTCAAGTCGATAAGCGTTTGACTGAAGGCTTTGAAAAAACCACTGCGACCTTTACGGATGTGGTTAAACGTTTAGCATTGATTGATGAAGCACAAAAGAAAATCACTGAATTATCGATTAATGTCGTGTCATTACAAGAAATTTTAGCGGATAAACGTTGTCGAGGGGTATTTGGAGAAGTCCAATTAGCGGCTTTGGTGCAAAACGCTATGCCAGAAGCGCATTATGCCCTGCAATACACGCTGGGTAATGGTAAACGCTGCGATTGTATTTTGTTTTTGCCGGAACCGACCGGTTCGATGGTTATCGATGCTAAATTTCCGCTGGAAGCTTTTCGACGCAGTGTGCAAATCGATTTACCCGAAGCTGAACGAAAAAGTGCTGAAAAGCAATTTAAACTCGATGTCCGTGCGCATATTAAAGCGATTGCTGATAAGTACATTTTAATGCCAGAAACCACCGATAGTGCGATCATGTTTATCCCCGCTGAAGCTGTGTTTGCTGAAATCCACAGTCGTCATCCTGATGTGGTAGAAGAAGCGCAACGGCAACGCGTGTGGTTAACATCCCCGACCACCTTGATGGCAGTGTTAACGACGGCGCGGGCAATTTTAAAAGATGCCGCGACACGCCAGCAAGTGTCGCTTATTCAAAAATATTTACATGAATTGTCGAAAGATTTTGAACGCTTTCAAGTGAGGATGGATCAATTAGCCAAGCATGTCGCACAAGCACACAAAGATGTCCAAGAAGTGCATGTATCAGCGACAAAAATATCCGATCGTTTTGGTAAAATTGAACGGGTAGAATTGATCGAGTCGGTGGATTCTTAGCGCTAAAACGCTGGTTTCCGTGTAGAATGCCTGCCACGCGTGGAGTGTTTTTGACAGGATTAAAGCTATGACTTACAGCATGACAGGTTTTGCTAGATTTTTGCAGCAAACAGGGTTAATGCATCTTACTTATGAGATTCGCTCGTTAAATCATCGGTTTTTCGAAGCTAATTTTCGATTGCCGGAAGCTTTGCAAAACCTTGAACCGTTGTTGCGTGATGAATTACGGCAAAGCTGTAAGCGCGGTAAATTTGAGATTACGGTGAAATTAGAATGGCATGCTGATAACCACCATGATTTACCCGTAGATCAATCTATGTTAACGCAGTTGATCGAAGCGGTGGAGCGAATTGCTAAACAATTGACTAATCCAGCGCCTGTTTCTCCTTTGGACTTATTAAAATGGCCTGGTGTGTTGGGTTTAGAAGGTTTTGATCGCGTAGCATTATGGCAAGATGTCGCTTATGGCTTTAAGCAAGCTCTGGTTATTTTACATGAAGCGCGAGAAAAAGAAGGCCAAACGATTAAAGCGTTTTTAGAACAACGTATCACCCGCCTTGAGCAAATTGGTGACTGTTTACAAGCGCAGTTGCCAAGCTTGCTATTAGCGCAGCAAGCGCGTTTGCAAAAACGCTTTGTTGATGCTGATTTGACGCTGGATGCCGATCGTTTAGCGCAAGAAATGGTCTTGTTTGCTCAGCGCTCGGATATCGCTGAAGAAATTTCTCGATTATTGGCGCATGTGGCAGCAGCGCGACATTTATTAAGCGAATCTGCTGGGCACGGTCGACGCTTAGATTTTTTAATGCAAGAATTAAATCGTGAAGCTAACACTATCGGTGCTAAATCGTTGGCAGCAGGACAAACAGAGCAAGTCATTGAGCTAAAAGTCTTGATTGAACAAATGCGTGAACAAATACAGAATATCGAGTAAACGAAGGAATAAAATTCATGTTAGGAACGCTTTATATCATTTCAGCACCCTCTGGCTGTGGTAAAACCAGTTTAGTGAATGCGATGTTGCAATCGGCAAGTCATATGCTTTTGTCGATTTCTTATACGACACGTGCTATGCGTCCGGGTGAACAAGACGGTGTTAATTACCATTATGTGGATTTGAAAACGTTTGAAGCGATGGTGGAAGCGGAACAATTTTTAGAATCCGCTACGGTATTTGGCAATTGCTATGGCACTTCGCAAGTTAAGGTGGAAGAGCAATTGCAGTCAGGTTTTGATGTGGTGTTAGAAATAGATTGGCAAGGGGCGCGGCAGATTCGGTGTAGTTTTGCCAATGTAGTGAGTATTTTTATATTGCCACCGTCCAAAGAAGTATTGCTAGCACGTTTGTGTAGCCGCAGACAAGACAGTGCTGACGTGATTCAAAAACGAATGGCGCTAGCGCATGATGAAATGGCCCATTGCAGTGAATACGATTATATTATCATCAATGATAATTTTGATTATGCATTAGCCGATTTAAATGCGATTGTCCACGCGAGGCGTTTACGTGTGGCCCATCAATTATATCGATTTGAACCGTTAATCACTAAATTATGCAGTGATTAACAGCTTATTTTATTTCATGTCATGGATTGCGTCTCGGCGTGAAACTCGCTATAATCTGTGGCCCTTTTTAGTATCTTTGAAAGTTGGGTGAGTAACCCTTTTAATTGTGGAGTAGATCACATGTATGCAGTAATAGTGACTGGCGGCAAACAATATCGTGTCGCGATCGGCGATACCCTAAAAATTGAAAAATTGCTTGCTGAAGTCGGCACACAAGTTTCTTTTGATCAAGTCTTACTGGTTGCCAAAGGTGATGATATTAAAATTGGCACACCGACAGTAGCGCATGCGATAGTGAGTGCTGAAGTCTTAGCACAAGCGCGCTTAGCCAAAGTCAGAATCATTAAATTTCGCCGTCGTAAGCATTATCGTAAACAACAAGGGCATCGTCAGTATTATACCCAAGTTAAAATTACTCAAATTCACGTTGGCTAAGTTTTTAGCTAGGAGTTCGTCATGGCACATAAAAAAGCCGGTGGTAGTACGCGCAATGGTCGCGATTCAGAAGCAAAGCGTTTAGGCGTTAAAAAATTTGGTGGTCAATCCGTTATTGCTGGTAATATCATTATTCGTCAACGTGGTACACGTTATCATGCCGGTCCGAATGTCGGTATAGGTAAAGATCATACGTTATTCGCTTTGATCGACGGTTATGTGTTATTTACGTTGAAAGGTTTGCCATTACGTCAATACGTCACAGTCGAACAAAGCCGTAAAGGTCCCAAAGTCATCGAAGCAGTAATTTGATTTTGCTTAGGATTAACTAAAAAAGGCCCAGAAAGGGCCTTTTTTATTGATTAATTTTAAGCTATCTAGATTTGGTCATTCGAATACCAGCTGCTTCATTATTATCGACAGATAAAGTGCGTTCGGAATCGGTACTAGGTGTGGTTGATCTGGATGAAGGATTGTTTAAATCTAACCCAGCCATGATTTTTAATTGGTCCTTATTTGTCCCTGTATCCAAAAATGCTTCAGCTTTTCCTGGTTTGAAACTACCGTTAGTATTAAGAAATTCTGTTCGAAATACTTGTTGGGTTTTGGGAGATAAAGTGTTAAATAATTCCATATCCGCCTTTTTGAAATTTAAAGCAATGCCCTTTCCTATTTGTTCCCTAAGTTTTTCTTGTAAGCCTCTGAGAGTACCGTAATCTTGGTTAGGGTCAGTTGTCGGAGTAGCGGCAATGGCAGGAACCGCGGTGAGTTTATGGCTGAAAAATCCTTTAGTTGCATTATGCATGGATGAAAGAAATGTACGTGCAGTGCTTACTTCAGCCGCCTGGCTAAGTTTATTTGCAGTAGCGTTTTTTGGTGGTTCTTGAGTGAGGGGATGAAATTTATTTACTGTCTCAATGAGATTTATGGGATGTAATTGACTAAATTTGATAATAGAGTCTTTATTATTAAAATAATTTCTTTGGACATAATTTCGCGTCTTATCTGATAATAAAGGGAGTTTTTGTGCTATAAATTTTTGAACATCCATGTTTTTTCCTGATGCATTTTTGATAGCATCTTGGATATCTAACAAATGTTGTATGTCTCTTTCTTTACTAGTGGGTGTTGGCATAAGCTTACCTTTCTAAGATTGATGATGCGTTAACGTCATCATAGAGCTGACAAGCTTAAACTTTGCTGAAATTTTAAAAAAAGTTAGTGCGGGTATTTGCGTAAACCGACGATCGTTAGTACTGAACCAATTTAAGAAGCTATAAAGCATAAGATTGAGACATTCCTACCGTTACTAAGGCTGAAAGCCTTGTAGAATTTAGCCCAGGGTTGAGCGATAGCAGAACCCTGGGGGCAGTATGAACATCAACGAGCGCTGTAAGCGCGATAGAAACCGTTAAGAAAATCATCTGAAACAGCGTTTTCAAATCGTTGGGATGGATTTTCTTGTGTGCCCAAGCGCGCGATGGTTTTGTATAAATCACCCAGGGCGAATGCTCTGGGCTAATAGCTTCATGGCCTTGCAGGTTATTTATTTTTTAATGAGGTGGCCCTAGTTTAAAGTCCATTATTTCAATAACGGCTTTAAAAATCTTGCGGTATGGCTTTTTTTACATTTCACCACTTGTTCTGGCGTTCCAACGCAGAGGATTTGGCCACCACCTGAGCCGCCTTCGGGCCCTAAATCAATCACCCAATCCGCGGTTTTGATGACATCAAGATTGTGTTCGATGATCACTAAGGTATTGCCAAGGTCGCGTAAGCGCTGTAAGACAAGGAGTAATTGCGCGATATCGGCAAAATGTAAACCGGTGGTTGGTTCATCGAGTAAATACAAGGTTTTACCGGTATCGCGTTTAGATAATTCTTTGGCGAGTTTGATCCTTTGCGCTTCACCCCCTGAAAGGGTGGTAGCGCTTTGACCTAACGCGATATACGTGAGCCCGACATCGACTAAGGTTTGGCATTTACGGGCAATAACCGGTATCGCTTGAAAAAACACTAAGGCTTCTTCAATGGTCATTAATAACACATCGTGAATATTTTTACCTTTATAGTGAACTTCTAAGGTTTCACGGTTATAGCGTTTGCCATGACATTGATCGCACGTGACATACATGTCAGCTAAAAAATGCATTTCAACTTTAATTAAACCATCGCCTTCACACGCTTCACAGCGCCCGCCTTTGACATTAAAACTAAAACGTCCCGGCGTATAACCGCGAGATCTCGCTTCGGGTGTTTGAGCAAATAATTCCCGAATGGGGGTGAAAATACCCGTATAGGTGGCAGGATTAGAGCGCGGGGTGCGACCGATCGGGCTTTGATCGATGTCGATGACTTTATCGAGCAATTCAAGACCCAAAATAGCTTGATAAGGAGCAGCGGTTCTTTCACATGCACCATTTAAGACATTGGCAACGATTGGATACAAGGTATCGTTAATCAGTGTTGATTTGCCAGAGCCAGAAACGCCGGTGATGCAAGTCATTAAACCTAAGGGGATTTCAACGCTAATATGCTGTAAATTATTACCACTGGCGTTGATAATGCTCAAAACTTGCTTAGGATCAAAAGGAATGCGTTGTTTAGGAATGGAAATGCCTTTGACCCCACTTAAATATTGTCCGGTAATGGATTTTGGACACGCTTTTACTTGCTCAGGGGTGCCTGCGACGACCACATGACCACCATGAATACCAGCGCCAGGACCCATATCCACGACATAATCGGCATGGCTAATCGTATCGCTGTCGTGTTCAACGACAATCACTGTATTCCCTAAGTTTTTTAAATGCAGTAAGGTTTTTAAGAGCTTTTCATTATCGCGTTGATGCAAGCCAATGGAGGGTTCATCGAGTATATACAATACCCCCATTAAGCCAGCGCCGATTTGCGATGCCAGTCGAATGCGTTGTGCTTCACCGCCAGAGAGTGTATCGGCACTGCGATCTAAACTTAAATACGCTAAGCCAACATTGATGAGAAATTGTAAGCGCGCTAAAATTTCTTTGTTAATTTTAGCAGCAATGGGTGCTAAATGACCTTTGAGTTTGACTTTCGCTAACCAATCATGAGTCGTTTGAATCGAGATATGGGTAAGGGCACTTAAATTTTTGCCCTCTATAAAGACATGGGATGCGGCGGTATTTAAGCGTCCGCCGTGGCACTCAGGACACACTTGTTCCGTCATCAAGCGTTTAAATTCATCACGCATCAAGGTGGATTCAGTGCCAAGGTAGCGGCGTTGCAAATTAGTCATGATACCTTCGAACGCTTGTTGCCGCATAATACGTTGACGTCGTTCGCCCAGAAATTCAAAATCGATTAATTCAGTGCCACTGCCATAGAGTAAGATTTTTTTTATCTTTTCAGGTAATTTTTCAAATGGCTTATTGATATCAACGCCATAATGCGCCGCTACTTGGCTAAGTAAACCAAAATAATAAGGGCATGCTTGATCCCAACCGCGAATAGCACCATCAGCGAGGCTGCAATCGGGTTTAGCAATCACTTTAGCGGGATCAAAATAGTGTTTGCTACCTAAGCCATCGCAGCCACTACAGGCGCCGGCGGGATTGTTAAAGGAAAATAACCGTGGTTCTAATTCGGCTAAACTGTAATTGCATAAGTGACAGGCAAATTTTTGTGAAAAAATCACGTCAGGGGTAACAGGATCATCCATTAAACTGACTTTGGCAATGTCTGAGCCTAAGCGCAAGGCAATTTCAAAAGATTCGCTCAAGCGTAATTTAGCCTCAAGTTTTACGCTTAAACGATCGACTACCACGTCAATGGTGTGTTTTTTCTTGGCATCTAAGAGAGGCATTGCTTCTAAATCAACAAGATGACCATCAATGCGAGCGCGAACAAAGCCTTGGGCTTTTAATTGGGCAAATAATTCGCGCTGTTCGCCTTTACGCTCATTGATCACACTGGCTAAAATCATCACTTTGGTGCCAAGGGGTAAGGCTAAAACACTATCGACCATTTGGCTGATGGTTTGTGCTACTAATGGTGTGCCATGCGTAGGGCATTGCGGTGTGCCGACCCTGGCATAAAGTAGTCGCAAATAATCGTAAATTTCCGTGATAGTGCCAACGGTGGAACGGGGATTGTGTGAAGTGGATTTTTGTTGAATGGAAATGGCTGGTGAAAGGCCTTCAATATGATCGACATCGGGTTTTTCCATGACTGATAAAAATTGCCGAGCATAAGCCGATAAAGATTCGACATAACGGCGTTGGCCTTCAGCATAGAGCGTATCAAACGCTAGGGAAGATTTTCCTGAACCGGATAAACCGGTGATAACGATTAATTGATCGCGCGGTAACGTTAAATCGATATTTTTTAAATTATGGGTGCGAGCCCCTTGGATTTTAATACGATGCATTTACATATCCTTGAAGGTACGGTTAGCGCGAGCATTATTGAAATAGTCTTGGATCATCGGAATATCAGAATGAATTAATTCTTTGAGTGTGCCTATTTGTAAAACGCGTTTATCACCCAAAAAAGCAATCCGATCTGGAACCGTTAAAAGGGTATCTAAATCATGGGTGACGATAATAATCGTCAAATTCATGGTTTGGCGTAATTCTAAAATCAATTGATCCAGTGCGCTGGCACTGATTGGGTCTAAGCCTGCACTGGGTTCATCCAATAATAATAATTGTGGATCTAATGCAATAGCACGCGCTAAGGCAGCGCGTTTGATCATGCCACCGGACAATTCAGCCGGATATTTATTCGCTGCACTTGCTGGTAACCCGGCCATAGCGATTTTTAATTGGGCGATGTGGGTGCAATCGGTAAGCGACATGCGCGTTTCTAATTGCAGCGGCAACATAGTGTTTTGTAAAACGGTTAATTCACTAAATAGTGCACCACTTTGAAATAAAATCCCCCAGCGTTTGCGAATGCTTTGGCGCAGTTGAGCTGAACCTTGGGTGATATTTTTCCCAAACATATCAATCTTACCTTTTAAGGGTTCAATCAACATGAGCAAGCAATTAAGCAGGGTGGTTTTACCGGAACCACTGCCACCGACAATCGCTACAATTTCGCCACGCGTTACAGTTAAATTTAAATCTTGATGAATCAAGGTGCCATCAAAACCCGTGTGCAGGTGCTTGATATCGATGATAGTGTCGGTATTAGACATGGATAGCACTCATAACAATAGAAAATAACGCATCGGCCATGATGATTAAAAAAATAGCTTGCACTACGCTGCGGGTGGTTTGGGTGCCGACGGAATCGGCGCCGCCTTTAACCCGAAAACCTTGAAAACAACCGATACTGGCGATGATAAAAGCAAATGTGGGGGTTTTGATCAAGCCCAAATAATATTGCTTTAAACCGATGCTGGCATGAAATTGTTGAATATAAACAGAAGGATTAATCTGTAATTGGCATTTGGCCATGATCAAACCGCCGAGCATGGCGGTACAATCGGCCCACATAACCAGTAAAGGTAAGACGATAATTAAACCGAGGATTTTACCCATCGCGAGTCGTTCAATGGGGGAGACGCCTAAGGTTTGCAAAGCATCAATTTCTTGATTGACGTGCATAGTGCCCAGAGAGGCAGCAAAGGCAGAGCCCGAGCGACCAGCGACAATAATGGCGGTAATAAGCGGGCCAAATTCACGCAATACGGAAACACCCAAAAGATTGACGATATAAATACTAGCGCCATAGCTTTGTAATTGTCCTCCCATTTGATAAGCGAGCACAATACCAATTAAAAACGATAATAAACCCACGATCATCAAAGCATCAAAACCGGTGCGTTGCACGGTTTGCCAAATCACTTGCCACAAAATACGCTGCGGTTTAAGAATCCATAACACACTGAAATGGCATAATTCACCGATAAAGGCGATATAAGCGTGCATTTCACTAAAAAATTGCCACACTTTCAAACCAAAACGTGCCAGTAAAGGCCATTTAACGGGTTTTTTAAGCGGGACTTTAACTTCTTGATGACGTTTGACTAAATCAAACAAAGCTTGGTGTTGAAGCGATAAAATTAACGTAGCTTGGGGGAATTGCTGGGTTAATTGGTTTAATAACCATGCACCGGCACTGTCCAATTGGCTGATTTCAGTGCCATCGATGGTGTTAATGGGCCCTGATAAAACTAAGGTTTTACGCAAACGCTGCATGGCGTTTAAGGTATTCACTGTCCATTCACCACGACAGTGCAAGCCCTGGGTATCTAGTCGTAAAGCATTTACGACCGAGTTCGTTGTTGCTTGAGTCACCATTGTCCTGTTTCCACCATAATGAAGCGATGTTCAAGCGTTAATTATGGTAGAGTTTGACCTTTTAAGCGAGTACATTTTCATGCGTCCCTTTTTTGCTTCTTGTCCCAAACACGTCGAATTACTTTTGAAAGAAGAATTACTCAGTTTGGGTGCTCAAAATGTCCATGAAAAACGCGCTGGGGTGAGCTTTGAAGGAGAGTTGGCAATTGTTTATAAAGCGTTATTGTGGTCACGCTTAGCGAATCATATTTTACAACCGATCAGTGAATTCGACAGTGTTGATTGGGTTAGTTACTATGATGGGATTCACGCTATGGATTGGCCGAGTATTTTTAATCTCGACATGACGTTTGCCATCAGTGTCGATAGTATTCGCAGTGAATTAAATCACAAGCAATATGCTGCCCAAGTGGCTAAAGATGCTGTGGTGGATTGTTTTCGTGAAAAACTGGGCAAACGGCCCGATGTCGATGCCAGTGGCCCTAATATTGCTTTACATATTTTAATTAAAGAAAAAACGGTCACGGTGAGCCTCAATTTAAGTGGTGAAAGTTTGCATCGGCGGGGTTACCGTTTAGGTCATGGCGCAGCTCCCTTAAAAGAAAATTTGGCTGCGGCCATTTTATTGCGCGCCAATTGGCCGAGTATTGCTAAAAATAACGGCCCTTTAGTGGATCCGATGTGCGGTTCAGGAACATTTTTAATTGAAGGGGCATTAATGGCGGCGAATATCGCGCCAGGACTTTTGCGGGAACATTTTGCGGTAAAAAATTTGCAAGCCTTTGATGCGCCTTTATGGCAAAGCGTGGTGCGAGAAGCTGAACAAGCACGGACCCTTGGGATGGCAAAATGCCCGAAAATCATCGGTTTTGATGGCGATAGCCATATGATCCACCAAGCCCTCGATAATATCGATCGAGCGGGTTTAGGGGCGTGTATTCACGTTGAAAAGCGCGATTTAACCCTTTGCAGCGCACCGAAAGTAGCGCATGGCTTAGTGATTGTCAATCCGCCTTATGGTGAACGCTTAGGGGAAGTTGCCAGTTTACAATTCACCTACCAACATTTGGGTGAAATGGTCAAACGTGAATTTGCCGGTTGGCAATTGAGTGTCTTGAGTGCCAATAACGCGTTATCACGCTATTTACGTTTAGCGCCGGATAAAATGTATAAATTTTTTAATGGCGCGTTGGCGTGTGATTTATTGAATTGTTCGGTCAGAAGTTTAGATGCTCAACAAGCTGTGCAGCGGCACAGTGTTGAAAAAACCGCGTATGTGCCGACCCCTGTGGTGTTATCGGACAGTGCGCACATGTTTAAAAATAAATTACTTAAAAATCTTAAGCATCTTCAAAAATGGGCCAAACGCGAGCACGTTGAACATTATCGTGTTTATGATGCCGATTTACCGGAATATGCATTGGCAATCGATGTTTATGCTGATCACTATTTGCATGTGCAAGAATATGCGGCGCCTAAAACCATCGATCCACAAAAAGCGAAAACCCGGTTATTAGAAGCAGTAAAGTGTTTACCAGAAATTTTTAATATTCGCCCAGCCCATATTTTTGTTAAAACCCGGCAAATTCAAAAAGGTAAGGACCAATATCAATCGGTTGTCCAAGCAGCGGGTCAGCAAAAACAATTTTTTGAAATTACCGAAGGTCCGGCAAATTTACTGGTTAATTTCAGTGATTATCTCGATACGGGGTTATTTTTAGATACCCGTTTGGTGCGCCAGTGGCTGTATACGCAAGCGAAAGGCAAAATGGTGTTGAATTTATTTTGTTATACCGGAACGGCGACTGTTTATGCTGCTTTAGGGGGTGCTACGAAAACCATGAGCGTCGATTTATCCAATACGTATTTGGCCTGGGCAAAGCGCAATATGGCATTAAATGGTTTATCGTTCAAGCACCATGAATTCATTCAAGCCGATTGTGCTTATTGGTTAGCGAACAGTCGTGATAAATTCGATGTGATTTTATTAGACCCACCGAGTTTTTCCAATTCCAAAAAAACCGCTAATGTTCTCGATATTGAACGCGATCATGTCGAATTGATTCATTTGGCGATGCAGCGCTTGACCAAACAGGGGGTGTGTTTATTCGTCACCAATAAGCATAAATTTAAATTAGCGAGTGAAGCGTTGACGGAGTTTGCGATTATCAATGTCACTGAACGGACCTTGCCAGAAGATTTCAAACGTTATGGTCAAATGCACCAAGCTTTTGAAATTCGTCACGGTTAAGAAAGTCCCCAGCAGCTAACCATTTTAAGTGCTGAGGACCGCGTTTTATTTAATTAAACCCAATTCCCGCACCGCATCACGTTCAGAACGTAATTCTGCCAATACTGTTTGAAATTTCTCTTTGGCAAACTCGGTGAACGTTAAATCTGGCACGATTTCCAGCTTGCCATTGATCACACGGCTTGGGTAAGAGAAAATCAAACCTTCATCGACCCCGTATTCGCCATGCGAATATTGCGACACGGAAAACCAATCATCAGCAGGGGTGTCGTGGGTTAATTGATAAACACCATCGATTGCAGCATTCGCAGCGGATGCGGCGGAAGACGAACCGCGAGCCTTAATTACAGCTGCGCCACGCACTTGAATCATCGGAATGAAGGTTTTATGGTGCCACATCTCATCGGCAATGGCTTGTGTTACCGGTACACCATTAATCGTGGCATGAAAATAATCAGGGAATTGATTGTTGGAATGATTACCCCAAATGGTCACGTGTTTAACTGCGGTGACTGGAACGCCGGCTTTAATGGCGAGTTGGCTTTTAGCGCGATTTGCATCGAGTGAAGTCATGGCATAAAAACGCTCGTGTGGTACATCCGGAGCATTATGCATAGCAATTAAACAATTGGTATTGCAGGGATTGCCAACCACAAAAATGCGTACATCACTTGCAGCATGGTTATTGATCGCTTGGCCTTGACCGGTAAAAATACTGCCATTGATTTTGAGTAAATCAGCGCGTTCCATGCCATCTTTACGCGGCATCGCACCGACTAACACTACCCAATTGGCGCCGCGCATCGCTTCATTGACATCGGCGGTACAAACGACATGATTTAGCAACGGAAAAGCGCAATCTTCTAATTCCATCGCAACACCGAGTAAACTGGGCAAAGCGTGCGCTAATTCTAACAAGCGGAGATTCACGCGTGTGGTGGGGCCAAACATTTGGCCGGAAGCGATGCGAAAAATCAGTGCATAGCCGATTTGACCGGCGGCACCCGAGACAGTTACAGTGACAGTATGGTTCATGAGAAATCCTTATGAATGAAATAGCGCGTTATGATGGTAGCGTGAAGGCAGCCGTTGTGGCTAAGGGATGCACATAAGCCCGCCATGTTGAATTCAATGTAAAGTTAACCGATAAGCCGGGTTCTGTCGGGTGGAAACCACCCGTGGCAGCCATTCATCTCGACACGTTGTCGCCAACGTGCTCTAGCAACCTACCCGAACCCTGCGTGGACACGCATGGGTATATTATGTACCCGGGGTTCCTATTTGGTCTTGCTCCCAGTGGGGTTTACCCTGCCACTGCTGTTACCAGCAGTGCGGTGCGCTCTTACCGCACCATTTCACCCTTACCAAACGCGATAAATCGCTATGGCGGTATCATTTCTGTGGCACTGGCCGTCAGCTCACGCTGCCCAGGCATTACCTGACACTGTGTCCAAGGAGCCCGGACTTTCCTCGCTAAATTTACACTTAGCGCGACTGCCTAGCTAACTTTACGCAGCTAGAGTAACATAATCGGAGGACAGAAGACAGAAGACAGAAGACAGAAGCTAGCTGGATAATTTTACTGCCAAAGTGGCAATCCTTTTACCCAGTGCCATGCAGAGGCGAATTTCATGAGGGCTTAAGGCACGATCCGAGTTGGCGCCAGCAACATGAGAGGCACCATAAGGTGTGCCACCGCTGTCGGTTGTGATTAAGTCGCTTTCGGAATAAGGAAGGCCGGCTAGGATCATGCCATGGTGTAATAGTGGTAACATCATGCTTAACAGAGTACTTTCTTGGCCGCCATGCATACTGGCGCTTGACGTAAAGACTGCGGCTGGCTTGCCTATTAAAGCGCCGTTGAACCATTCGGTTGAAGTGGTATCTAAAAAATATTTTAAAGGTGCTGCCATATTACCAAAGCGTGTTGGGCTACCTAAAATTAAACCATGGCACATGTTAAGATCTGACTTTTCAACGTAGAGTGCTCCTTCGGCGGGAATTTCAGGGCTAGTGATAACTGTGTTGGGAGAAATGCTCGGGACAGTGCGCAAGCGCGCTTCCACCCCATAAACACTTTCCACACCGCGCGCAATGGCTTCGCTCATGGCTTTGGTAGCGCCAGAACGTGAGTAATATAAAATGAGTATTGTTAACATGGTAAATCTTTCTTGCCAAATGAAAAAGGCAATAGTTCACTTAACCAATGAACTCGGCAGTCGCCGGCTTGATTGAATAAGTGAATTTCCATCGCCTCTGTGGCGAATTCTAATAAGCGTTGGCGGCAAGCGCCACAGGGTGAACAAAAATCTTCTCCAGAACTGACGATCACTAAACGTTGAATCCGTTGCTGGCCGGCGGTAACCATCGCCGCGATGGCCGCGCTTTCAGCACATAACGTCAGAGAATAACTGGCATTTTCAATATTGCAACCGCTGAATAATTGGCCAGATGCCGTTTCTAAGCAAACGCCGACTTTAAAATGGGAATAAGGTGAATAAGCTTGTGTGACGGCTGTTAAAGCTAAAGCATGCATCTGGGCCAGCATATAAATAATCTCGTTATTTGCGAAAATCAGGTAAGGCAGCGCGTAAATAAATGAGCATCGACCATAGCGTTAAAGCAGCAGCAGCGTATAAAGAAGCATAGCCAAGCGCCATTAACCAGTTCGGTGAACTACCGGGTTGATAAGCTAAGAGCACCACTAGCGCAACCATTTGAAGCGTGGTTTTTACTTTGCCCATCATAGAGACAGCAACGCTGGAGCGTTTGCCCAGTTCAGCCATCCATTCACGTAACGATGACACGACAATTTCACGGCCGATAATGATCAATGCGGGAATAACTAAGTACTTGAAACTTTCTTCACCTACTAACAAAACTAAAGCAACAACGACGATGAGTTTATCTGCGACAGGATCTAAAAAAGCACCGAGTTTTGATGTTTGTTGCAAGATACGCGCAAGATAACCATCGAGCCAGTCAGTAAAGCATGCCACGCCAAAAATAATGGCAGTGATTAAATGATGTTCAGAAAAAGGTAAGTAAAACGTCAATACGAAAAAAGGAATTAACAGAATACGAAATAAAGTTAATAAATTAGGTAAATTCCACATAGCATTTTCATTATAAAGGTAAGAGTCTAAAAGCGGTCCATAGTCGAAATGGCAGTTCTTGATTTTATAAGTTGTAAAATCTTACGAATAGTAACCAATATTGAGCGGATACTAAAGCATTACTTAGCAGTTTTTGGTTAATTTTAATGAATCGTTTGGTGTTTGGGTTAATTGTTGGTATTTCAGGGTTAATTGTTCGGGCGTTTCACGACACTCCGGGTCAATAATAATGCAAGCGACTGGGCAGACTTCGACACATTGAGGGGCATCAAAATGGCCCACACATTCGGTGCACTGACTCGATGTGATTTCAAAGATGCGTTCACCAAAATGGATCGCTTGATTAGGGCATTCTGGTTCGCAAACATCGCAATTAATGCATTCATCGGTGATTTTAAGTGCCATCGCTGAGCTCGGGTGAATGGGGTAGGGTGTTAAATTTTTGTTGTAAGGCTATTACCACGCGTGGATCGACAAACGCACTGACATCACCATGGTATTTAGCGATTTCACGGACCAGCGTGGAAGAAATAAACATATGTTTTTCCGATGGTGTCAGAAACATCGTTTCAATCAAGGGTGCCACATGACGATTCATAGTGGCTAATTGAAATTCGTATTCAAAATCCGATACGACGCGTAAGCCGCGTAAAATAACCCGAATACTCAGTTGTTGCGCAAGTGTGATCAATAATTGATCAAAGCCGATAACTTCCACTTGTGGCAATGAACGCAGTGATTCGCGGGCTAAAGCAATGCGTTCAGCATGAGTAAATAAAGGTGCTTTACTGCTGTTAGCGGCAACAGCGACCACGACGCGATCAAATAAATTGGCAGCTCTGGCAATGATATCGGTATGACCATTGGTTAAAGGATCAAATGTGCCTGGATAAATGACAGCGGAGGCTTTAATCATAAGGTGTGAATTGTTGATAGATAAAGTTAAGCAAATGGACATTGCTGGGAATAAAATCAAACGATGCTAATTGATCGAATTCGACCCATAATACGTCTTGCCCTTCATTGCCACAAGCGGTGCCGTTATAGTGATGAATCTGCCACAGATGTAATTCCAATTCGCGATCAGCTAATAAATGCGTAAAACTCGTTAAATAACTGGCATCGGTAATGTCGATACCGACTTCTTCTTGAAATTCTCGGGTCAGTGCTTGTAATTGACTTTCACCCACTTCCATTTTACCACCTGGAAATTCCCAAAAGCCTGGCATCACGACGTGTGGGGGCCGTTTAGCGATAAAGAATAGCTGGTTTTTACGATGGATAAGGCCAATGACGACGCGGACAAGCGGTAATGAATGCATAGAAAGTAGTATGAAAATAGGTATCGCTAAAACTATACCTTAAAATAGCTATTGCTACAAATATAAAAAACGTTGGCTGTGGCCAATTAAGGCATAACTATGCTAATCTTAAGCCGATATAGCCTAGGGTTTTGACGATGTTTTTTTCAGTTATTTTTTTGAAAAAGCGCAAGCAAGGAGTTTTAAATGCGGATTCTATTAGTGGAAGATGAAGAATTAATCGGCAGTGGTATTTGTGCAGCATTGAAACATTTTGGTTATGCGGTGGATTGGTTGCGTGATGGAACCTCAGCCATTCATTCTTTAAAAATGGAAAAATTCGATGTTATTATTCTTGACATTGGGTTGCCTAAAAAAAATGGTTTGGAAGTCTTGGCTGAAGCTCGTCAATACGGAATTAAAACGCCTGTATTACTTCTAACAGCACGTGATACTGTCATGGATCGGATCACTGGCTTAGATACCGGTGCCGATGATTATTTGATCAAGCCTTTTGATTTAACCGAATTACATGCACGCATTCGGGCTTTGCAACGCCGTTTTGTCGATCGTGCTACTCCGACGATTGTTTATGGTAGTTTGGAATTAAATCCCAGTTCGCATGCCGTAACGGTAGGTGGCAATCTTTTAAATCTACCACGCCGTGAATTTGCCCTCTTACACAAATTATTAGAAAGTACCGGCCAAGTGATTTCGCGTGAATCATTGATGCAGACGCTGTATGGTTGGGATGAAGATGTGGATAGCAATACACTGGAAGTGCATATTCACAATTTACGTAAAAAATTGGGTTTGAATTTTATTCGCACCGTTCGTGGCGTTGGTTATATGATCGATAAAGCTATGAGTGAAACGTGACATTATGGATATCTCTATCCGCAAGTTTTTGCTTATTTATTTATTATTAGCGCTGACCGTCACGACTTCGCTTACGACAGTGGGTAATTATTATTTAAATAAAGTTGATATTGAAACACACTTAGATAGTTTATTAAGCCAGGCGGCGATTTCATTTACCGCTTTTGCCGATCGAAACATGAAAGTGGAAAATTGGGAAGAGGCCCAATTGCGCATTAATGCTATCCCATCGCAAAATGCCCGCGGTGAACGAGAAGGGTTAATCAGTAATCAATACCATTATGAAAGCAAATACCGTTTTCAAGTGTGGAAAGCCGATAAATTGCTTTTTTTAAAATCGGCAAATTCACCTAATCAAAAATTATCTAATGGAACGGCTGGTTTTAGTGATTTTTCGACGCAAAATGCCACTTATCGAGTTTTCACCAATTACGATCCTAAAACACAATTGACGTTTATTGTGGCTGAACCTTATGCTGAACGTAATCGACTCGCCTTTCATATTATGATTGATGATGTGTATATTATGTTTTTAACGTTTCCTTTATCAGGTTTATTGATTTGGATTATTATTGGTCGAGGCTTAAACAGTATTGGTCGGATCGCCGGTGAATTACGGCAGCGGGATCCAAAGTATTTGGAGCCTGTTGATAGTGCGTCAGTGCCTTTGGAAATCAAACCGTTGATTGAGCAATTGAATAAATTATTTGCGCGTTTAAAAGAAGCTTTTGAGCGAGAAAAACGTTTCGCCAGTGATGCTGCCCATGAATTACGCACGCCGTTAGCGGCGATTCGCACCCAAGCACAGGTGGCTTTATTAGCCGCATCCCATTCAACCGATTTATTGGTGATTTTACAAAATGTCATTATGGGTGTTGATCGAGCAACGCACATTGTGCATCAATTATTAACCATGAGTCGGTTAGTGCCGGAAGCACGAAAAATATCAGAAATTGTGCGGTGTAATTTGTCAGAATTGACCCGGGATGTGACTGGCCAATTAGCACCGCTCGCGTTTGAAAAAAATATCGCCTTGCATTTTAATGCTGAAAAATTGTGTTTCCTGCAAGGTAATATTGCTGCAGTAGTGATTTTAATTCGTAATTTGATCGATAATGCGATTCGTTATACGCCGAAAGATGGGGCAGTGGAAATCACGGTGGCACGTGTTGAACAAACCGTCGTCTTAACGGTGGCAGATAATGGTCCTGGTATTCCGGAAGAATACCGTCAACGCGTTATGGAACGGTTTTTTCGGTTATTAGGCAATGAAAGTCCTGGCAGTGGCTTGGGTTTATCGATCGTTAAACAAATCGTCGATCTGCACGATGCTGCTATGACTATGCGCTCGACGAATCTTGATGGTACAGGTTTAACGATGGAAGTGATTTTTGCGGCAGCGCCGATGCAAGCCACCCTGACTCATGAGTGAAAAAAATGCCTTGGGGTTTATTCACGCCCTGATGGATCAAGGCGATTGGCAACAAGCGCACACAAGGGTCGCGCAATTATCGGAAAAAGAAGCGTTGAGCGAAGAGGGTTGTCAATTACGCGCGTATTTAGCAACCCTGCAAGGCGATTTATTAAGCGCAGAACAGGCTTTGCGGCAAGCGAGCGTTAACCTTAATAACCGGTTATTATTGGCCAGTAATTTACATAAACAACAGCGTTTTTTGGAAGCGCAACAACAGTTATTAGCCTTGGTGGTAGAGTATCCGGAAGTTGTGGCGGTGCATTTTAATTTGGCGCAAAGCTATCTGGCAACTAATCACTTGACAGCTGCCTTGCCGGAATTGCTTTTTTGTTTGGCGCACCGTGTTAATAATCATGCGTTATTATTTCAAGTGGCGTCGATTTATTGTCAATTAGATCAACATGCAGTAGCTAAAATTTATTTAGAGCAATTATTAACCATTGAACCACACCACGTGGAAGCGTTAAATAATCTCGGTGTCTGTCATTTAAAAGCGAAGCATGCATTGTTGGCGATTCAATGTTTTGCTACTGCGATGCGTATCGATGACCAGCATTTGCCATCACTTAGCAATTTAGCGATGACACTTTACCAAGAGCAACGTTTTTCTGAAGCGCTGGTTTACTTTGAACAGTATTTGCGCCTAGCGCCACGGGAGATAGAAATAAATTATCACGTAGGTGTGGTGGCATTGATGCTCGTTCAATTTGACCGAGCACAACAGTCTTTTCAGACGGTGCTGGCGCAAAATGCCATGCATGTGCCCAGCATGTTAAATTTAGCCGCCATTGCTTTAAAAAAACGTGAACCTTCCAATGCACTGGCTTGGTACCAACGGGTATTGGGTGTTGAGCCACAACAAGCGATTGCCGCTTATATGGTCTCGGCGCTATTGGGTGATCGTGCTTGTATAAAAGCACCAAATGCTTATATTGAAGCGTTGTTTGATCAATATGCTGCGCATTTCGACCAACATTTATTACAAGATTTAGCGTATCAAACACCGCAGCAATTACGAAAATTGTATGATCGCTTGCCAAAAGTTAAACGCCGCAAGGGGTATTTATTGGATTTAGGTTGTGGCACCGGTTTAAGTGGCGCAGTGTTTAACGATATTGCTGTTGAAATGGTCGGTGTGGATTTATCGAATCAGATGTTGATCGAAGCCCAAGCTAAAAATATCTATCACACGACTGTCAAAGCTGACATAGTGGCTTATTTAAAAACCGTTGAACAACGCTTTGATATCATCGTTCTGGCCGATGTCATCGTGTATGTGGGTGATTTGACGGAATTATTCGCGTTAATGGCAATGCGCTTAGCGCCCGATGGGATTATTTTACTCTCGGTGGAGTTGGCGCCAGCCACGTTGAAAGCGTCATATGGGTTAACCGCCACTGGCCGTTTTCAGCATCAATTGCCTTATATTCATCACGTGGCTAAAGCGAATCAATTAAGCCTGTTACGTGAAAAAACGGTTCCGCTTCGCTCCCAAGAAGGTCAAGCCGTGTCTGGTCAAATAATGGCCTTTCAACGCGTAGCTTAAGTTTTGGCATGGGTCTTGCATTCAGCCTCAAGGGTTATTATTGAGGGGAGTCAGTCATGAGTAAAAAACACCGCGCTAAAAAAACCGTTCAAATTCCACAAGAGGACTTGAGTGATGATGATGACGATTGGCTGATGGATGACGTCACGGTGACAGCTATTCGAGGCTTAATCGCTTCAGCGCGTTTTGATGCGGATATAGCGTTGAATTTGACAGCACTTTTAGTTGAAAATAGCGAGCCGGGCGCTTTCAGTAAAGAAGACGTACTGGCTTTGTATCGTGATTCACTGGCGGTTGCCAGTGAATCATCCCCTTTAAAACAAGTCATGGAAATGCTCAGTGATCGTTAATCCTTAACTTAAAGCTTCGGCTACCCATTTGGCATAGTAAGTTAAAATACCATCGGCACCGGCACGTTTGAAAGCCAATAGGGTTTCCAAAATACTGGCTTCGTTAAGCCAACCGTTGGCGATGGCTGCCTGCAACATCGCATATTCACCGCTGACATGGTAGGCAAATGTTGGCACCTGAAATTGCTGTTTGATGCGGTAAAGAATATCTAAATAAGGCAAACCCGGTTTGATCATCACCATATCAGCCCCTTCGCTTAAATCAATAGCGACTTCGTGTAAGGCTTCGTGGCTGTTGGCAGGGTCCATTTGGTATTGGTGCTTATCTTTTTTACCGAAAGCGGTGCTAGAACCCACTGCATCACGGAAAGGGCCGTAAAAGTTCGATGCATATTTGGCTGAATACGCTAAAATTTGGGTATGGATAAACCCTGCTTGCTCCAAACCGGTACGAATGGCACCAATGCGACCGTCCATCATGTCAGAAGGAGCTACGATATCAAAGCCAGCTGCTGCTTGTGACACCGCTTGTTTTACTAACACTGCCACAGTTTCATCATTTAAGACATAACCCGTATCATCGATTAAGCCATCTTGGCCATGGGTGGTAAAGGGATCTAGCGCGACATCGGCAATTAAACCCATGTTAGGCACGGCACGTTTTAAAGCGCGTGCAGCGCGCTGCAATAAACCTTGATCAGAATACGCTTCTTGAGCATCGAGGGTTTTCTTTTTAGGGTCGGTGACGGGAAATAGCGCCAGTGCGGGTAGACCTAATTTAGCCAAATAGTCAGCTTCTAAGCATAATTCATCGATACTCAAGCGTTCAATGCCAGGCATGCTGGGAATGGTTTGGCGTTGTTTTGTGCCTTCGACGATAAACACAGGGTAAATCAAATCATCAACACGTAAGGTATGTTCGCGGCATAAACGTCTGGAAAAATCATGTTTTCGGGTGCGTCGTAAACGGGTATTGGGGAATTGGCGATTCATGGTGCTCATGCATGACTCACTTCAATTAATGCTGCGACTGCCGGTAGGGTTTTCCCTTCTAAATATTCGAGAAAAGCGCCGCCACCTGTGGATAGATAAGAAATATTAGCGCCGATGCCACATTGCTCAATGGCTGCGATGGTATCACCGCCACCCGCTAGGGAAAAGGCATTCGCTTGCGCAATCGCTTGCGCTAATGTTTGCGTGCCATGGGAAAAAGGGGGAAATTCAAACACGCCCACTGGGCCATTCCAAATAATGGTTTTCGCGCTAGTGATTAAAATAGCCCAAGCGGCAGCGGTATCAGGGCCGATATCTAAAATTAAATCATCGGGTGCAACTTCTGTAACGGCTTTAATGGTGGCACTGGCCGTGGCGCTAAAGGTTTTGGCTACGACGACATCGGTGGGCAGGGGAAGGTTTGTACCACGGCTTGCTAATTTTTGCATGAGGGTTAATGCGGTGGGAATTAAATCGCGCTCAACTAACGAAGCGCCAATGGCGAATCCTGCCGCTGCCATGAACGTATTTAAAATACCACCACCCACTAAAATTAAATCAGCCACCTTGCTGATGCTATCTAATAACTGTAATTTAGTTGATATTTTAGCGCCACCGATGATCGCTAATACGGGTTTTTGTGGGGTAGCCATGGCGTGACTTAAAGCGTCGAGTTCTTGCATCAAGAGTGGGCCTGCGCAAGCGATTTTTGCACAGTGAATCGCACCGGTTGTTGAAGCTTCAGTGCGATGGGCGGTAGCAAAAGCATCCATCACATAAACATCGCCCAAAGCGGCTATTTTTTGGGCTAAGTCAGGATGATTGGTTTTTTCACCGACGTTAAAGCGGACATTTTCACACAAAATAATTTCACCGGGCTTTAATGTTACCCCCTGTAACCAATCGCGTTCAAAGCGAACGGGATGGTTTAATAATTCAGCTAAACGCACTGCGATAGGCGCGAGTGATAACGCTGCTTGCCCGTCACCTTCGGTAGGTCTACCTAAATGCGATAATAAAATAACCCCAGCTCCTTGATCCAACGCTAAACGAATGGTAGGCAAGGCTGCAATTAAACGCGCATCAGACGTGATGACACCCTCATGCAGAGGCACATTAAAATCTTCACGAATCACGACGCGTTGTTGGTTTAAATTTATATCGGTCATGCGGATAATCGGTAATGTCATGGGTGATCCCCGTCAATTAATTGTCATTGGTGCTTAATTATAAGAGTAATTTCCTTGATACGGTGGTAATAAATGCGTTTATTAGCTGATTTTTTAATCGGTAGTGCTGCGTTATTTATTAAGCTGGTTGAAAAAGCCAGTTCAATTTCTCTGGTAGAGACGTAAACTTAACTTTGCGTTTGTGTTTTAGCATCGGCGATTTCTTTATTAAGCGATAGGCTGAGCAGGGTGCGAATCCCCACGACAATCACTAAAATGCCGACCGAATAATAATCGGGTGCCGTGGTGGTTTCGATCACATCGGCGGCAACGATAAATTCTAAACCGAGAATAATACTCATGCCAAGGTCTAAGCGAATCTTGTTTAAATTTCCTGGTGAAAAAGCTTGAAAACGCCAGCTTATATAGCGCAGAAATGCCATCATAGCGGCGCTTAAAATGACGACAGCGCCACAGACTGAGATAATAACTTTAACCACGGTTAAACCTTTGTCAAGCCACGTCAGGGGTCGTAATAATTCAGGCGATTGTTGAAATAGGGCGGGAATACTGGCAAAGAGGGTCATGGGGATCTTTTCTAAAATAATGGGTAGCTAGCCACAGTTTAACGATTATTGGCTTGGGCTGACAAGCGTTACGTTATTGTTTCCCTTGATAAGGTGTTTATGTTACTATGCGAGCGTTTGAGTCAATAAGGCTTGAATTGTAAGCAATTGCTTTTGCTGCATGGCACTTTTTAAGTGGGTGATGTTTGGCTTAAACCCTTCGTTGGTTTCTGTTTTCATTCGGAAATATCTATTTTGCTGAGTTAGGCGCAAAAAATTTAGCGCAAGCCTGCCATACTTCCTACTTATCAATGATTAACCCTTTCGGTTTGAAGATTATAAACCCTTGTTTAACTACGCTTAAGATGTCTGGTAGTTGGTTAACTCATATTGCAGCTAAAAAAAATTAATAATCTATAATTATTCAGTGAATTTTACCCTGTGGGTTAAAGTCTTCTCTGGGTGCGTGCGTGACTTTGGTATGAATTTATCGTGCCAAATGTACTGAATAATTATGCTAATGTGACACTACCTTAAGAGATATTTATGTCCAATGATTTAACCTTTAAACAATTGGGTTTACCCGATTTCTTGCTTACCGCCTTAGAAGGTTTAGGTTATGAAAGACCGTCGCCGATTCAATTGCAAAGTATTCCAGCGATGCTCGATGGTCACGATGTGATCGCTCAAGCACAAACCGGTACCGGTAAAACCGCCGGTTTCGCCTTGCCTATTTTGGCGCAAATCGATGTTCATTTAATGCAACCGCAAGCATTGATCATCACGCCAACGCGTGAATTGTGTATTCAAGTGGCTGAAGCTTTTCAAAGTTATGCCAAACATATACCCGGTTTTCATGTGTTGCCGATTTACGGCGGCCAACAATATGCTACCCAATTAAAAGCGTTAAAACGCGGCTTGCATGTCATTGTGGGGACCCCTGGTCGGGTGATGGATCATTTGAGCCGCAAAACGATGTCGTTGGGTGCGATTAAAACCATCGTTTTAGATGAAGCCGATGAAATGTTGAAAATGGGTTTTATCGATGATGTGCGGTGGATATTGCAACAAATCCCTAATGATCATCAAACCGCTTTGTTTTCAGCAACGTTACCGGCATCGATTCAAAAAATCGCCAATGATTATTTACATCAACCCGTAAAATTACACATTGAACCCGGCAAAAAGACCGTTGAAAAAATCGATCAAAAATTTGTGTTAGTGGCTAAAGAACATAAATTGGAAGCTTTAACCCGTTTCTTAGAAGTGGAAGAATTTGAAGCAGCGATTATTTTTGTGCGCACCAAAGTAGAATCGGTTGAATTAGCCGATAAATTAGAAGCACGTGGTTATTCGGTTGCCGCTTTAAATGGCGATATTGCCCAAGCGCAACGTGAAAAAGTCATTGCTAAAATCAAACGCGGTGATATTGATATTGTGGTTGCAACCGAAGTCGCTGCCCGTGGTTTGGATGTTGAACGGATGGAATATGTGATTAACTATGATATTCCATCCGATCCTGAATCTTATGTCCATCGTATTGGCCGTACGGGGCGCGCTGGTCGCTCGGGTAAAGCTTTATTATTCGTAACGCCGCGCGAACGCTCTGCTTTACGCCTCATTGAACGTACTATTGGACAAACTATCCCAATGATTGATCCTCCTTCTGTTGATAAAGTGACGAGCAAGCGCACTACCGATTTCATGGATAAAATTCGTGGCATCATTGTGCAAACCAATCTTGAAGGTCAACGTGCACTGTTAAAAGAGATGACAGCGAATGATGAGCTGTCGATGTTGGATATTGCGTCAGCTTTAGCGTATTTAGCGCAAAAAGAAAAACCCATTCATAATTTACGTGAAATTCCCGTCGGTAAATATGCGACTGATGCGGCTCCTAAAGCACGCAGCGGCAATAGCCGTGGTTCGGATCGCAATCGCAGCTCCAGTTCAGATCGTTTTGGCGATCGTGCTAGACCCAGTGGCGATCGTGAAGGCAATCGTGCGCCATCGAAAGATAAGCCGCGTTATTCGGATGCCACAACCGGTGCGAGTCGCTATAAACCCAGAGAAGCAGGTGCTAGTACAGGGGCATCAAAACCCTCACGGCCTAAAAGCGCAGCTCCTGTCAAAAGAGATCGTTATTAAAAACTAGGGTATGGTCTTACGTAACACAGTTGATTGAAAATTAACAAACCCGCTTAAGTGAATTCACTTAAGCGGGTTTTTTTTTGGCTTTTTTTAAAGAGAAATCCGTTACAATGCAACTTGGGGCGTGTAACCAGGGATGTTCAATGCTAAAAATAACTAACACAAACACCTCAGTTCAAATGCCAACACCTTGGGATGAGGTTTTATCGGCACGTAAAGGCAGAGATGTGCCAACAGATTTCTTGGATAAACACGCGCGTGAGCCTTTTGAAGGATAGGTGGGATGACGGTCATAGATACTATAAAACAACGCATTGCCGAACAATTGAGCCATTTTTTACCCGATGCGGCAAAAAGTGCTATTGCTCATGCGATGCATTATGCGGTCATGAATGGTGGTAAACGTTTGCGGCCGCAATTGGTGTATTTAAGCGGCTTAGCGGTAGGGGCACCAATTGCGGCATTAGACCGTCCAGCGGTGGCAGTGGAAATCATTCATGCCTATTCATTAGTACACGATGATTTACCCGCGATGGATAATGATGCTTTACGACGGGGCTTGCCCACCTGTCATAAAGTGTATGGTGAAGCATTGGCGATTTTAGCCGGCGATGCGATGCAAGCTTTAGCGTTTGAAATTTTAGCTGATCCTAAGCAAATGCAAGCTTTGGCGTTAATGCGCCTTTTAGCTCAAGCTTGCGGTGCCGATGGGATGGCTGGGGGGCAGGCGCTCGATCTGGCTGCGGTGGGTCAGGTATTGAGTCAAAATCAATTAGACCAAGTGCATGCGTTAAAAACAGGGACGTTAATCCGTGCTTCGATGTTGATGGGTTTACAATGTGGTCAAGCATCAAACACATTGCAGCAAACCATCATCAAGGTTGCCCATTTATTTGGCTTAATTTACCAGATTCAAGATGATATTTTTGATGTTGAAGTCCCAACCTTTGATCGCGGTAAACAACAAGGTGGCGATGCCGAATTAGCGAAACCCACGTATCCTGCCATTTTAGGTTTAGCGGGTGCTAAAAGCGTGTTGCAACAATTAACCCAAGAATTAGCCTTGTTATGGCCATCCTTACCTCCGTCGGCTGACGCACTGGTATTCTTTTTAAAAACGATTGTGAACCGCTCACTATAATGGAAATGCCCATGACACATGCTAAAAAAGCCGCGGCACTAGCCGCACGCGATTATATCCGTGACGGTCAAATTATCGGGGTGGGCACAGGGACTACAACGGCGTATTTTATCGAAGCCTTGGCGGCTTATAAACATCGAATCGAAGGGGTAATTGCCAGTTCAGTGGCAACGGCGCAGGCGTTAAAAGCGTTGAAATTACCCTTGATGGAATTAAACGAGGTCAATAAAATCGATCTTTATATCGATGGCGCTGATGAAATCAATGACCGTTTCGAAATGATCAAAGGCGGTGGTGGAGCGTTAACGCGCGAAAAAATTTTAGCGAGTGCGAGTGCGCAATTTATTTGTATTGCTGATCCGAGCAAGCACGTTAAATGCTTAGGTCAATTCCCGCTTGCCGTTGAAGTGATTCCGATGGCGCGCAGTTTTGTCGCACGCGCATTGGTGAAGCTCGGGGCTTTCCCAGAATATCGTGTAGGATTTGTGACTGATAATGGCAATGTGATTATCGATTGCTATCAAATGGATTGTACGGATCCTATGGCACTTGAAACGACGCTCAAACTGTTGCCAGGGGTGGTGGATTGTGGCTTGTTTGCCAAACGCAAAGCCGATATCTGGTTGTCGGGACAATGAAAATGACCAAGCGTTAAGTTTCCTGCGAACATGTGCTGTATAGACAAGGTTAATGTTATAATCAGCCTCTAAGCCTTACGTTTACCTATCATGGGAGTTTTATCATGTTGCGTCGTTTGTTAGCAGTGAGTGTATGGATGTTGTGTCCTTTGTTAGCGATGGCGCTTGAGCCTGCTACCACGCCGACAGTGATGGCAGTACCCACGGTGGCGGTGCCGGCGGCATTGAAAATAGGTGTGATTGACGTTCGCACCACCATTCAAAAATCCCCGCAAATCGCTGAAATCAATAGTCAATTAACCAAAGTCTTTAAACCGCGTGAAGTGAAAATCGTCAATTTTCAAACGAGCTTAAAAGCAGATCAAGATAAATTGCAAAAAGACGGGCCCCAAATGACCGATATAGATCGCAATGCGTTACGCGATAAAATCGTCACGGAACGGGCTAATTTGCAAGCGATGATCACGTCGTTTCAACAAGATTTAGATACCGCCCAAAACAGTGCCATGCAAAAATTATTGAGTCAAATTGCCATGATCGTCAATGATATCGCTAAACAACAATATTTTGATTTAGTGCTGCAAGGCGATAATGTGCCTTATGTGGTCGATCACTTGAATATCACCAATCAAGTGTTGCAAGCTTTAAGTCAACAATAGGATTCATTCATGGTTATGACTTCCGTGCAGTATAGTTTGCGTGCATTAGCCGATCATGTGGGTGGGGTCGTGCATGGCGATGCTAGCCTCAGCCTGCACGGTTTAGCCAGTTTAGAGCAAGCGACAGCGAGGCAATTGAGTTTTTACAATAATGCCAAATACCAAGGGCAATTGACAGCAACACAAGCTGGCGCAGTGATTTTGCATAACAATGATTTAAGTCTTTATCCTGGTAAAAACGCGATTGTGGTGGCGAATCCTTATTTAGCTTATGCCAAAATCGCCCAGTTATTTTGGCGCCGACCCAAAGCCTCAGCGGGCATTCATCCAACCGCTTTGATTCACCCTAGCGTGCAATTGGGTTATGATGTTTCGGTAGGCCCTTATGCTGTGATCGATGCCCATTGTGTGTTGGGTGATCATGTCGTGCTGGGTGCACACAGTATTTTAGGTGAAGCATGCGTTATTGGGGCGGATACCGAATTAGCCGCCCGAGTGACACTTTATTTTGGCGTGACGCTTGGCCAGCGGTGCATGATTCACAGTGGGGTAGTTATCGGTAGCGATGGCTTTGGTTTCGCACCGCATGCTGCAGGTTTTGAAAAAATCCCTCAATTAGGGAAAGTGCTGATCCAAGATGATGTGGAAATCGGTGCGAATACCACGATTGACCGAGGGGCTTTGGATGATACCCAAATCGCCAGTGGGGTAAAACTCGATAATCAAATTCAAATTGGCCATAATGTCAAAATCGGTGCTCATACCGTTATCGCTGCGTGTACAGCGATTGCTGGCAGTGCCAATATCGGTGCCCATTGTATGATCGGTGGTGCTTCAGCCATCGGCGGCCATTTAACGATCGTTGATCAAGTGATGTTAATTGGCACCGCGATGGTGACAAATTCCATCAATGAACCTGGGGTTTATGCTTCAGGTACCGGTTTATTACCACGTAAAGAATGGCAAAAATCAGCTGCCCGTTATCGACAATTAGATGCCTTAGCGCGAAGCGTTAATCGTTTAAAAAAACAAGTAGAGGAATCGAAACACCATGCTTAATATTCATGAAATTCAACAACGCTTGCCGCATCGTTTTCCTTTTTTATTGGTCGATCGGGTTATTGCGATTGAAGCTGGTAAAAGTTTACGGGCGCTTAAAAATGTCAGTTGCAATGAAATGCATTTTTTAGGCCATTTTCCACAAAAAATGGTGATGCCAGGGGTTTTGATGTTAGAAGCCCTGGCCCAAGCGTGCGCCTTATTGTATATCGAATCGCATCCTGAAACGGCCCACGATGACAATGCGTTATTTTTATTTACCGGCATTGATAATGCGAAATTTAAACGGATGGTTGAGCCGGGTGATCAATTAATTTTAGACGTAGAATTAATCGCCGAACGTCACGGTTTGCTCAAATGCCGCGGTGTTGCCAGTGTTGATGGTGAAGTGGCGTGCGAAGCAATATTAAAAAGTATGCGCAGGACGGTATCATGATTGATCCGCGAGCAGACATCCATCCCAGTGCGAAGATCGCACCTGATGTCAAAATCGGCCCTTGGACACACATAGGTGCAGGAGTTAGTATCGGTTCAGGCACGATTATTGAATCGCATGTCGTGATTAAAGGGCCAACGAAGATTGGCAGCAACAACCATATTTTTCAATTTGCTTCGATCGGTGAAGTGCCGCAAGATAAAAAATTTAAAGGTGAAGACACCTGGCTGGAAATCGGCGATAACAATACCATTCGAGAATCGTGCACGTTAAATCGCGGTACCGTTCAAGGTGGTAGTGTGACGCGCCTTGGCAATGATAATTTATTGATGGCTTATGTGCATGTTGCCCATGATTGTTTATTGGGTGATGGCAATGTATTTGCGAATTATGTCGGTTTAGCGGGTCATGTGACCGTCGAAAACCATGTGATTATGGGTGGTTATTCGGGAGTGCATCAATTTTGCACCCTCGGTTCGTACAGTTTTATCGGTGGTAATAGTGCGATTGTGAAAGATGTATTGCCGTATTTAATGATTGCCGGTGGTTCAAATCCCAGTGCTTTTGGTTTAAACAGTGAAGGTTTAAAACGCCATGGTTTCAGTGTAGAAACGATCAGTGCTTTAAAAAATGCCTATAAAATTATTTTTCGGCACAATTTAACAGTAGAAGACGCTTTGTTGCAATTAGCAGCATTGCTTAAAGAAGCGCCAGCAGTAGCATTATTGATCGACAGTTTAAAGAATTCAGCCAGAGGGATTGTGCGTTAATAAACGCCTCCCTTTGAAAGAAAAGTTTATTTCAAAGGGAGGACGCGTTACAGAGTATTATCTTTTGGAAGTTGAAGACCCGGTTAACCATTTAGGAGACTGTTTGTAACCGTCTTTGGCATTTTTTTCAATTATTTGGTTCAGTACTTTGTAGCATGGTAGGTCGAGCTCATCTGATTCAGGATTAGGAACGCAAAATTTTGTTAGGTCAGCCTTTTGTTGAGTGGTAAGCGGATGCTTAGGTGCAAAATCTTGCACTTCCTGCAGCAATTCTGTTGGTGTAGGATACTCCTTAATAAATTCTTGAGCAGTTTTTTCTGTGAACAAGAGCGTATTTTGAGTTACACTGTCGGGTTTTTGTGCTGAACGGTTAAATGGTTCTGCTGGGTTTTGCGCCATAGCAGAAGAAGCAGCAAAGCCTAGGACAGCAGCGATTAGGGTTCCTACTACAAAGGTTTTTTGTTCATAAAAAGTTAAACTCCATTTAGATGATATGAGACTACGGCATTGATCATAGCGGTTATTGATAAAAGCTGTCAATGATAATAGATAAATATCGATTGATGGGAGTTAAATTTTTAAAGAGAAAAAATCACCCTTAGTGTCCCCAATAAGGCGAAAAGCTTTAGAGCATTTAGTCTAGGACAACGCCCTGGGAAATCGATACCACTTGAACAAGCGCTACAGGCGCGGCAGAAAACTTGCTTGTGCGCCTACAGTGCACGATGGTTTTGTATCAATAACCCAGGGCGAATGCGCCTTGGGCTAAGATCTTTATGGCCTTCGGCCAAAATTTCTTTGCCTATAAGTTATTTTTTAATGAAGTGAACTGATAAGAGATATTCATTTAAGCAATACGGTGGGAAATTTTAAAGTATTTAAGCAGAGGGATTGTGCGTTAATAAACGCCTCCCTTTGAAAGAAAAGTTTATTTCAAAGGGAGGACGCGTTACAGAGTTAAAGCTTATGCTGCTGGTCCAGTTTCGTTATCTGGTAGTTTTCCAGGAGCTTTTTGTTGGCTAGCAATTTTCTGAAGTAGGTTAACAATAGAAGTTAGATTAGCAGCACCGTTAGGATAAAGGCTTTTTAATGTCGCAGCGTCACGGGGACTGAAAAGAATCTTATATTCATTTGTTATTTTACCTTCAAAGTCAGCAACTGATTGACTTTCACTCATAATCTTCTTAACAGCTGCTGCTGTAATTATGACTTGTATTGGTTTTGGAGCGGTTGCTTGTTCTGTTTTGATTCCTAGTCCTACTGGTCCTACTGGTGTTGCCATAGCAGAAGAAGCAGCAAAGCCTAGGACAGCAGCGATTAGGGTTCCTACTACAAAGGTTTTTTTGTTCATAAAAAGTTAAACTCCATTTAGATGATATGAGACTACAGCGTTCATCATAGCGGTTAGGGATGAAGGCTGTCAACAATAACGAATAATTGGCAGCACTGACGTTTTTAATTATTCATCCCAGGCAAGTGTCCCGCCAGCTTGGTATTCAATGACGCGGGTTTCAAAAAAGTTTTTTTCTTTTTTCAAATCCATCACTTCACTCATCCAAGGGAAAGGATTGGTGGCACCCGGGTATTGTTCAGCTAAGCCAATTTGCGTTAAACGCCGGTTAGCGATGTATTCTAAATATTCTTTAAACATAGGGGCGTTGAGGCCTAAAATCCCATTGGGCATAGTTTCTTGGGCATAAAGGAATTCTAAATCAACACCTTCTTTGACTAAATCGATCATTTCTTGTTGAAAAACTGTGGTCCATAAACCGGGATTTTCAATTTTGATTTGATTGATAACGTCGATACCAAAATTCATATGCATCGATTCATCGCGCATGATGTATTGGAATTGTTCTGAGGCACCAACCATTTTATTGCGCCGACCCATTGAGAGGATTTGGGCAAAACCAACATAAAAGAAAATACCTTCGAATACCACATAAAACGCAATTAAATCTCGCAATAAACGTTGATTATTGGCATGGGTACCGGTATGAAAGTGGGGATCGCCCAAACTTTGGGTAAAAGGTAATGCCCATTCTGCTTTGCGGGCAACCGAGGGAATTTCACGATACATATTAAACACTTCAGCTTCATCTAAACCTAAGCTTTCAATGATATATTGGTAAGCGTGGGTATGCAGAGCTTCTTCAAAGGCTTGACGCAATAAATATTGGCGGCATTCGGGATTGGTGATGTGACGATACACCGCAAGGACTAAATTATTGGCTACCAATGAATCGGCAGTGGCAAAGAAACCTAAGTTGCGTTTAATGATAATGCGTTCATCATCGGTTAAACCAACGGGATCTTTCCATAAAGCGATATCTGCCGCCATATTGATTTCATTTGGCATCCAATGATTAGCGCAGGCATCGAGGTATTTTTTCCAAGCCCATTCGTATTTAAATGGTACTAATTGGTTAAGATCGGCGCGACAATTGATGATTTTTTTATCATCAACGCGAATTCTTGCCGCGCCCATAGCTAATTGTTCTAAACCGGTGATACCACCCATGTTAGCAGTGCCATTTGATGCAACATCGGTTTGAAGGGCTACAGGGTCTTGCCAAGATAAGGGTGTGGACATAAGGGATTCTCGTGCTAAATAAGGGTGACGTTATTTTACCAAAAACAAGTCAAAATACAAGATGTAGTGTTCAATGCTAAAATAAAACACAAGATATAGTAGTAAGAAGCTAGAAACTAGTCCCAGGGGATGCTTAAGCAGGGGACCCCTTATGAAAAAATACATAGCTTGCCAGGAAACTCTGGCCGAAGGCCATAAAGATGTTAGCCCAAGGCGCATTCGCCCTGGGTTATTGATACAAAACCATCACGCGCTGTAGGCGCATAAGCAAGCGCTCGTTGATGTTCATGCTAGCCCAGGGTTGCGCTATTGCTCAACCCTGGGCTAAATTTTATCAGGCTTTTAGCCTTAGTAACGGTATGAATGGCTCAACTTTATGGATGACAACTTTTTAAAGTTGTCATATTCCATTTTCAGTTTTGCCATTTTAAGGAGGTGGCCCTGCATGCTTAACGCTGCCCCCTAGATTTATTGCTTAATATAACGCAATATCACCACAGGAGGTTGTTGAATGAGGGTGATTATGACTTATTCTTTATTCATTAAAAAAACGTATCTATTCAGCACATTGAGCCCATTTTTTGTAGAAGCTTGCTAGTGGGGACTAATAGCGATGGTGCATGTTTCCCGCTCGTGGTGCTGAATAGATACGCAAAAATTAACTTAAGGATAATGAAAAAGTGTCCATGACAAAGCTCGATCCCGATCCTATTCATGCCCAATTAGCATTGATGTGGCAACCTTGTGTTGCGATCCAGTGTTTTGAAAGCTTAGCTTCAACCAATAGCTATGCGTTGAGTCAGGTGTGCCGACTGCATCATTGGCATGTGTTGGTGGCAGAAACCCAGACCGCCGGACGTGGCCGCTTGGGGCGCACGTGGCATTCGCCACGGGGTGAAAATATCTACCTCTCTTTAAGTTGGGTGCTTGCTTTGAGTAAAGAGCAACAGCGTGGGATAGCGTCTTTAAGTTTAGTGGCAGGCTTAAGTGTGGTGCACGTATTACAAGAAATTGCCCCTGCAATCTGCTGGCAAGTGAAATGGCCCAATGATCTTTGGGGTAATGGTCACAAAGTGGCGGGTGTTTTACTTGAAAGCCAAAGTGCAGGAGCTTTGCTGCAATTAGTGTTAGGGCTTGGCTTGAATGTTAATGGGCTGGATTATTCCGATATCCGTCGCACGCCACCGGCCAGTTCTTTGGCATTATTAACCGGGAAAGCCTTTGATCGTAATCGTCTGGTGGCAGCTGTGATCAATCGGTTTCTTACCGATTATGGCCAATTTATGAGCGAAGGTTTAGGTTCTTTCCAAGCGCGCTGGGAAAAAGTGGATGCGCTAGCCGGTCAAAAATTGGTATTTACCTTTAATAATCAGCAAGAAACGGGGATTGCGCGTGGTATTAATGCGACAGGCCAGTTATTAATCGAGCGCGCTGAGGGTAGTTTAGTGCCTTATTCCGTTGGTGAAGTACAGTTGCAACCCCAAGTATAAAGTTGTAAGCATTGTTTGCTTGGGTATTTTTTTGAAAAAGCTTCTTTGAAGGAGAATCCTGGGGCTAATTGTTGAGAAAGCAAAAAAACCTATGCTATAGTGGTGCACCTAAAAATTAAGATAGCACTTTATACGCTGGGATTAGCTTATAAATAGCTTGAAAATCTTAATAACTAAACAAAATGCAATTGATTCGAGTCAATCCCTCTTATAAAAAAATGATGACTCTACAAGAGATGCTAAATTCATGACAAAAATAGTGGCTTATTTAAAAGCGGTTAAGGAATACTTTGCGGCAGTGGATGCCGTGATGACTGCGTGGTTGACTGGCTTGAGTGATGAAGCGTTTGGTGAATTTCTAAGAAATGAAGGTTCTCGTGATTTGAATGTTGTTTTTTCTTCTCAGGCGCATTTTAATATTTTCAGTGGTTATGGTGAAATTGAAATTGAAACTGATAATAATGAGACTAAACAATTAAAGAAACAGTTAAAAAAGTTAAACGCTGATCCTTGTTCTACAATATATGGCTCCTTAGAAAACACCTTACTTTATAGTAAAAAACACGAAGTTTCAGTGTATATGAATCAAGAGACTCTATGTGTAGCTGTAGGGACTAATAAAAATCATTTAAATACCACTTTCGCTATTATTTTAAGGCAAGAATCAGTTTATCCAAAATTTACAGCGTTGTTGTATCAGAAACTTACTAATGCTAAGCAATTAAACGGTCGAATAATTGTAGATGACACTATAAAAATTGGTGATTTTATCGATAATGCACCAGCATTTGTTTTCGTAGGGAATGTATTATATTTTAAGCTAACATCTTATGAGCCGATTTCTTTAAAGGATACAGTGTCCGTATCAACTGAGACTTTTCAACAGTTAAAAAAGAATTTAATCCAAGATGAAAATGAAGTCAGGAGGGTGGTTTCACCATTAACTGTAGATTTTTATCAACAGATTAGTAATGCTCAACTAAATGAAGAGAATTCAATTAAATCTCATGATTTAGCTTATAGAGTTTCAGAGTCTAATTTAGTACCTATTAAAATTTTACAAAGTTTACAAGCAGTGATGTTTAAGGCTGATCAAGGGCTTAGGCGTTTTGATGTTAAAGAAATGCCAACTGCATGGAACTATGATGAAAATACCATTCAGGATTTAGTCATAGTATTAAGTCTTGCCCAGCATTTTCATTTTAATGTAACAGAAATGACTGCTTTTGCTAAAGCTGATCAGGCACTCATACTTTCTGATGAAATATCATTAGACGATCAGCCATTGATGCCCTATTTAAAGCTTAATGTATGGCCGAGAGATAATTTTACAGATGTTGCTATAAGTCTAGATATTGTATCGATTTTGTTAGAAAAAGATAAATATGGAAATTTCCCAATTACACCGAAGAGAGTTTTAGAAAAATTAAATGGTTTAACAAAAGCAGCATCGCAGCAGTTACGCCTATTAATCAATGAAATTAACATGCAAACCGATGCTTATCGCAGCGCATTGCAATCAATGCCCTCTGATGAAGCGCAAGCTGAAGTTATGTTATTACAATGGGGTTTGGAAAAATTCAAACGACGAGTAATTGCAAATTTTCTTAAATTAACGCCAAGCGAATTTGTCAGTACCGAGTTTGTTTATGAGTTAGATTTTTTGCGTAGTATGCTAAGTAGAGCTCTATCTGAGGAATTAGTCGCATCGATAACAAGCATAAGAAAAGGATTATTTGCGGCTATTGAAACAAGCTTAGCAAAAGATTTTCCTTGGGAAGATCTAACTGAAATAGTCAGCATGTTACAAGATGGGTGTTTTAGTGATGTTGGTGTTAACTTGACTGAATATTTTCTCATAAGTGAGGAGTTTAAGGGGCAGGTTGAACAATCAGCGCAGAAGCCTGAATGTGAATGGTTGATGGTGAAGGCAGCATTAAAACAGGAGCTTAGTCGAGAAATTCCTATCGCGACACTTAACTTTCAGCGTAAGGTGGTTGGCTATTTTGCTAAGTCGCTCAATGCGTCTATAGAAAATATTGGCCTAGGTATTATTAAGGGTGTAAACAAACAGCATTTAATTGGAATGGGAGATAACAATAGTTATCAGGATCTCAAACAATTCATTACCGCAGAATTGAATGCTTATTATAAAAAAGTGTCTCCTTTCACTTTTTATCGCACCCAAAAAGTCAATCAATTGTTACAGCAAGTAAAAGATTCTAACGATATCGTTTCGCTATTAAACTGTTTAACTGTGATGAGTGAAACGGTAGCGCAAGAAGATTTTAATTTTAATAGCAGTAACTATGGTTATGTTCATACCCGTAATGCCAGTGGCAGTCGTTTTCAAACACTCTTAAGTGATTTGTGTTATCGAACCGCGGCAGTGGGGATGATTGTTGAACAATATGAAGATAAAAATCCTTGTCAATTACGCCAAGTTAACTACTTACAAGCCCTGTTAAGTCAGTTACGCTCCCATCTTGATGCCGTTATTTTTCACAATGAAGCGCATAATAGTTATATTCAACAATTAAAATATCTCTTAGTGGATGGAGATTTAACATTATTGACAGCTCAGCTTGAAGTCTTACAAAAGAACCACGCTTTAGCTCCTTTAAACGCCAAGCAAAAGGCAATATTTCATTTTGTGGAATCATTGCGTGCCAACTTAAAGCTTGCAATGATAACGATTAAGGAATTCTCATTAAAGTCAGAAAAAAAGTCAGAAAATAGTGGCTTACTGGAGAATGGCATAGAACTAGCTAGTGGGCCTTTTAAATCGACTGATAAGCCGCCCATTATACCGTTTGCTAATAAGCTTAAAAAGTCAGTTAACTCTATAGTCCCTGTGGCTGCACATGTTTCCACGAAACTTGAAGAAACAGCTGAGTTTGTACCAAAAATGCGCTATGTTGCTTATGCTAACCATAAAAACGAGACAGATACGTCTTTATTAATAAGTACAATAAATGGGCCAGCTGGGCCTGAAAACGTAGAGTATAGCCGTCCTAATGCAGGAAGTGCAGAGTGGCAGGATTTATTGCACCATGGTACTGCAGTAATGGAACGTACTGTCGATTTTGTAACAGATTCTATCGTGTCACTTTCTAACTTCTTTGTTCCACCATCGAATAGTGAAAGTTCAAAATCAACCAGTACGATGAATTTAAAAAGTGGTGTTAGTACACCACTGGCTACTACTATTAGTATAGAAATGTGTGGAATTTTGAAAAGAAGCAATACACAGAATAATTCTGCGGCTTCTTAACATGCGTTTCTCAGCATGAATAACCTTAAAATAACTGTATGTTAATACAATGACCCTTTATGAAATCTTCTGACATTCGCGCGCGGTTTTTAAATTTTTTTGCAAGCCAAGGCCATACGATTGTGCCTTCAAGTAGTTTGGTGCCGGGCAATGATCCGACTTTATTATTTACCAATGCAGGCATGGTGCAATTTAAAGATGTGTTTTTAGGGACCGATCAACGTCCCTATCGTAAAGCGGTATCCAGCCAGCGGTGTTTGCGCGCTGGTGGTAAACACAATGATTTAGAAAATGTCGGCTATACCGCGCGTCACCATACATTTTTTGAAATGTTAGGTAATTTCAGTTTCGGTGATTATTTTAAACGCGAAGCGATTCACTTGGCGTGGCGCTTTTTAACAGCAGAATTGCACCTGCCTCCAGAGCGTTTGTGGGTCACAGTGTTTGAAGAAGATGTCGAAGCGCGCGATATTTGGTTAAATGAAGTGGGTGTTGATCCTGCGCGTTTATCATTGATCGGTGCCAAAGATAATTTTTGGTCGATGGGCGATACTGGCCCTTGTGGCCCATGTTCAGAAATCTTTTATGATCATGGCGCTGATATTTGGGGTGGCCCACCCGGAACACTTGATGAAAATGGTGATCGCTATATTGAAATTTGGAATTTAGTATTCATGCAGTTTAATCGCAGTTTGGATGGCACCTTAACGCCGCTACCCAAACCGTCGGTTGATACGGGCATGGGTTTGGAGCGTTTAGCAGCTGTGTTACAGCATGTGCATAATAATTACGATACGGATTTATTTGTTCCCTTGATTCAAGCAGCAGCGACGTTAGCGAATTGTTCTGATTTAAACCAGCAATCGCTCAGAGTAATCGCTGATCATTTACGCGCCAGCAGTTTTTTAATCCTCGATGGCGTCATGCCACTTAATGAAGGGCGGGGTTATGTGTTGCGACGGATCATTCGTCGCGCGATTCGCCATGGTCACAAGCTGGGTTTGCCAGGGATATTTTTTCATAAATTAGTGCCAGCTTTAGTGGCAGTGATGGCTGAGGCTTATCCTGAATTACACGTCAAGCAACACACCATTGAAGCGGTTATTTTGCAAGAAGAACAGCAATTTGCCAAAACCTTAGCTTTGGGTTTAACGTTATTGACAGAAGTTATCGACACATTGGGTACCGCTACCGTAATTCCAGGGGATGCGGTCTTTAAATTGTATGACACGTATGGTTTTCCCATGGATTTAACGGCAGATATTGCCCGTGAACAGGGTTTAAGCATCGATGAAAGCGGTTTTGACGTAGCGATGGCAAGGCAACGTCGTTTATCGAAAGAGGCTAATAAATTTAACCTTAGTACGGAAGTGCGTCTTAGCACGCAGGAAAGCTCGAGGTTTGTCGGCTATGATCAGACAACCTTAACGACGAGCATCCGTGAATTGTATCAAGATGGTGCTTTAGTCGCTCAATTGCACATGGGCCAAAGTGGCCAAGTGATTTTAGCCAGCAGTCCTTTTTATGGGGAATCCGGTGGTCAAGTCGGTGATATTGGAGTGATTCAAACGCCAAATGGGCTATTTACTGTAACCGATACTCAAAAAGTGGCAGAAGCTATCGTCCATTACGGTTCGCTAACGCACGGTTCTTTAACAGTTGGGGAATCCGTGGAAGCGGTTGTGGATGCCCAAACGCGAATGGCAACCGCCTGCAATCATTCAGCGACACATTTATTGCACGCAGCTTTACAGCAAGTGTTAGGTCCGCAGGTAGAACAAAAAGGATCACTGGTCGATGCTAAACGTTTGCGGTTTGATTTTACCCATTCAGCGGCACTAAGCGCGGCTGAAGTGCATCAAGTCGAATCGTTAGTGAATGCCTTTATTCGCGCCAATTATCCGGTTATCACGCAATTAATGACGCCAAGCGATGCTATTCAAGCTGGAGCCATGGCTTTGTTTGGTGAAAAATACGGCGCTGAAGTACGGGTGTTATCGATGGGCAAAGTTTCAAAAGAATTGTGCGGGGGTACCCATGTGGCACACACGGGTAACCTAGGTTTATTTAAAATTACCCATGAATCTGGGGTTGCTGCTGGTGTTCGGCGTCTTGAAGCGTTGACAGGGACCCAAGCGTTGCAGTGGATCGATGCTTTGCAAACGGAAATGCTGGCAGCCAGTCAATTAGTTAAAGCGAAACCACAGCAATTATTGGAGCGCTTGACGCAATTATTGGTGAATGCCAAACAACAAGAACTGTCTTTGGCCCAAGCACAACTGAAAATCGCTCAATTGTACGGCGAACAGTTAGTAACCCAAGTAAAGCGAATTGCTGAAGTGAATGTTTTAGTGGCAGGGGTTGAAGATTTTGAAGTGGCAGTATTAAAAAAGCTTGCTGAGCATTTACGCGATCGTTTAACTTCCTGTTTTATCGTGTTAGCGACGGTACAACAACAGCAAGTGCAGTTGATTGCGCTAGCCAGCAGTGAGGTTGCAAAATGCTGTCATGCAGGGCAATTGATGGCTAAAATAACGGCTATTGTGGGTGGTAAAGGTGGTGGTCGAGCTGATTTTGCTACGGGTTCGGGTGATCAAGTCCAGGAAATGCCCGAAGCTTTGGCAGCTGCCAGGCTATTTATCGAAGCGCGCTTACCCGGGTAAGCGCATTTGACATAGAAGCTTAGAGAGGATTTAGGCGAAGAAAAAGATCCATAAGGCCAAAGGCCTTCAAAATCTCAGCCTGGGGTTAAGCGGTAGCGCAACCCCAGGAAACTAGGCTACTGCTTAATTTGAATAAAGGCGTTTAAGGCAGCCTTAAGCTGACTGTGTTACAGTGGTACTCCTTAATAATAACGGTGAGGTAAGCGTGATAATCGTTAAGAAATCTGTGCAATTAAGTTTGTTAACGGGTGCATTATTACTAACACAGCATGCTATCGCCCAAACAGCAGCGATGCCAAAAGATTTTGAAGCGACGCTGCACGCTTTGTGTCATGAAGCGCCAGGCCTTAATCCACGTGCACTGCAATTGGGTTTAGTGTCTTATCAAAAAGCTCGCGCGCAAGGCTTTGATAAACAACAAATTTTAACGATCGTTGATTATTCACAAGCTTCTACTGTACCTAGATTATGGGTTTTTGATTTGAAAAATAATAATCTATTATTTCAAGAATTGGTGGCTCACGCCAAAAATAGCGGTGAAAATATTCCAACGGTGTTTTCAAATGAACCGCAAAGTTTAAAATCGAGCTTAGGTTTATTTGTTACCGGGGAACCTTATCAAGGCCAACATGGCTATTCGTTGCGACTCAATGGTTTAGAAAAAGGTTTTAATGAAAATGCGGCAGCGCGTAATATTGTTATGCATGCAGCAAATTATGTCAGTGCCCAATTTGCTGCCAGTCATGGGCGTTTGGGCCGCAGTTTCGGTTGTTTTGCTTTAAATCCACGGGTGGCAAGCGTGGTGATCAATACTATTAAAGCTGGGACATTATTATTTGCTTATGCGCCAGACCGTAATTGGTTAAGCCATTCAAACTATTTATAAGGACTAGGATGAAAGGGATGCCGAGAACCATAGCTCGTGTTTGTTGTTTAAGTCTTTTATGGGCGAGTGTGCATGCCGCGTTTGCGTTGAGTTTTCCCTTGCCGCTCAATGGGGAGGCTGTGGTCGGCAAAGTCAGTACAATCAATGTAAAAAAACCACAAACTCTGGCTGAAGTGGGTGCGGATTTTGATATCGGTTATGCAGAAATGCTTAGTGCCAATAAAGCTCTGTCGAGTGATCGGTTATTAGCTAAAGGCACATTAGTGACCCTTCCCGCCCAATTTATTTTACCCCCCGTACGCGTGGGTTTAGTCGTGAATTTGGCAGAATTGCGTGTTTATTATTTCCCCCTTAATACCCCTGAAGTGGATATTTTTCCGATTGCAGCAGGGCGGATAGGTTGGAATACGCCATTGGGAACTACTGAAGTGGTTGCAAAAAAAGCGAATCCCACGTGGACAGTACCGCCTTCCATTATGGCTGAAAGTATTGCTAAAGGTAAACGCTTAAAAGCGTTTTATGCCTCGGACGATCCGCAAAATCCTTTGGGTCATTATGCCTTGTATTTAGGAATAGAGGGTTTGCGCATGCATGGTACATTGGCGCCTCGGTCGATTGGCCGGCGTGCCTCGCATGGGTGTATGCGTCTTTGGGATGCGGATATTGAATTTTTATACGATCATGTTCCCGTGGGGACACCGGTAACGCTTATCCACATTGAAGATAAAGCTGGCTGGCAAAATCATCGTTTGTATTTACAAGCCTTGAGTCCTTTTTCGGAATACCATAATGCGCATTCGGCGAATGAACAAATTGCCTTAGCCCTTAAAGACCATCCAGCGACGATCGATTGGCAAAAAGTGGCAACAGTGATGCGTGACCAAACAGGCATTCCGGTAGCCATTGGTTACGATGCAACAGTTAACGCCTTGCCAGAGGCTTAAACGGGTTTTAGTTGAAGAAAACGCGAGTTTTTTAACCAAGCCGGATCGTTGGCATAAGCGAAAATCAGCGTGCCACCACTAAGGGTATTGATGACAGGTCTTATGTGCGCGGGGTTGATCGCCGGGCATCCCCAGGTAAGGCCAAGAAAACCATGCGTTTGAATAAACGCATCGCTGATATCAGGGGCACTGTGTAAGACGATGGCGCGTTTAAAGGCTTGATCGTTATAGCCGGGTTCTAGCCCTATCAGTCGTAATGAATAACCATGGCGACCCCGATAACCGTTAAGACGGGTTTGGTACATGCCTATGCTGCTTTCGCGACTATCGATCTGATCAGAGAATTGCGTCGCATACAGGGTGCCGCTGCCAATACCATGTGCGACTTTTTCAGCAAATAACACTTGGTTAGTATCAAGATTAATGATCCATAAGCGGTTCATGGTCGATGGCAGTGAATAATCGATAATGCTCAAGATATGTTTGTTACCAAACCCATCCAATTGGGCATTGTTATACGCATGCAGCGCGAGATTTACTAATTGGGGGCGTAAGTGATTCTGGGTTTGCGCGGCAATTACCATGCCACGTTGATTGACATCATTGACGATATGCGGCGTATGCTTAGGGGTGCTTGAACAGCCCGTTAATAACCCACTGAGCATTATCGTGAAATAAATTTTAGTAGCTTTATTTTTCATCTTATTATTCGCTTTTTAAAATAGGTTGTGATGGTTTTATGAAAAGTTATGTGCTGACTAATTTAGGATGCGCATGAATACTCATAACGATACCAAAGCAAGCGATGAAAGTGACTAAAGCCGTGCCACCGTAACTCACCAAAGGCAATGGGATGCCGACAACGGGTAATAAACCCGATACCATCGCCATATTAACAAAAGCCGATAAAAAGAATAATAATGTAATGCTACCTGCGGCTAAACGGCCAAACGAATCTTTAGCGCCAGAGGTTATAAAGAGCCCGCGACCTAAAATAAAGCCAAATAAACTAATTAAAACCACACTACCGAGAAAGCCAAATTCTTCGCCACTGACAGCAAAAATAAAATCGGTCGCATGTTCTGGTAAAAAAGATAAATGCGCTTGTGAACCGTGTAACCAACCTTTACCCCATAACCCCCCCGAGCCAATGGCAATTTTGGATTGAATAATGTGGTAGCCTTTGCCTAAGGGGTCATGTTCGGGGTTGAGTAAGGTGAAAATGCGTTGTTTTTGATAATCGCGCATAAAATGCCACAGCATAGGACCTAAGGCCGCTAAGGCTATAAAGGCGCAAAGGACAATCCGCCAGCGAATGCCAGCTAATAGAATAACACCGATCCCAGCAAAAGCGATGATCAGTGCTGTGCCCAAGTCAGGTTGCTTAGCGACTAATAAGACCGGCACTAAAATAAGCACTAACGCGGTAGCCAATTGTTTGAGGGTAGGGGGTAAATGAAAGCCATCAAAATACCACGCTAACATTAAGGGCATAACCAATTTCATTAATTCTGACGGTTGAAAGCGAAACAAGCCTAAATTAAGCCAACGTTGTGAACCTTTACTGATAACGCCTAACGCTAATACCATCACCAGCATCAAAACGCAGATACTGTAGAGCCATGGAGCCCAAAGACGATAACGCTGTGGGGGGATTTGCGCCAGAATGACTAAAAAAATAAACGCTAAACTGAGTTTGACTGCTTGTTGACTGACGGTGAGCCAATTTTGGCCGCTAGCGCTATAAAGTATCACGAGGCCGCAACCGCTTAAACACAGTAATGCTAATAGCAGGGGGCCATCCAAATGCAAGGTTTGCCACCAAGAACGGTAAGGCAAGCGCCGTCGTCGATGATGGATCCAAGTTTGCCAATAAGCGTGTAAGAGTGACATAATGCCTATTTTAGATTTTCGAATGATTTAATGGCGTCCATCTTATCATGCAACTTCTCGCTATAGAAACATCGAGTGACGCTTGCTCCGTCGCGCTTTATCAACAAGGTGCACTGTTAGTGCATGAAGCGATCATGCCAAAGCAACACAGCCAACAATTATTACCGATGATCGACGCGTTGTTAGCCGAAGGGCAAACATCATTAACCGCTTGCGATGCCATTGCCTTTGGCAGAGGGCCGGGTAGTTTTACCGGCGTTAGAATGGCTGCGGGGGTGGCGCAAGGTTTAGCGTTCGGAGTGAATAGACCGGTGATTCCCATTTCCACCTTAGCAGCAATAGCTTGGCAAGCACGTGTTACGGATCTGCAAACGTATTTGTTAGCGACGCTCGATGCGCGCATGCATGAATTGTATTGGGCTGTGTATCGCCTAGCGGCTAATGGGTTAGAAGAAATCCAAGCAGAAAGTTTAACGTCTTATCAAGATTTAAGGCACTTTTTAAAGCAAGCTCCCTTTGAGTCACCGGTGATTTGTGGTCCTGGTTGGGCCGCTTATGCTCCTAAAGAAGAAGTGTGCTGGCAGCTAGCAGCACCTGTATTGCCATCAGCGCGTTCGATAGCTGAATTAGCTGCGCTTAATTGGCATCAGCGCATTGATCCAGCCGACGCCTTACCGAGGTATGTGCGTGATAAAGTGGCGGTTATGGCGACTATAAAGTAGCATCAGAATCGTTCCGTGATCTTAAAGTAACTGCTGTTAAGTCATTGATATTGTGAAAAGCAGCAATAGAGGAACGATTTGAACTAGGCGTTGAACCAGGCGTTGTTTTGTTAGAGCTGGTGTTACTGCGACTACTACCAAGACGAACTGACACTGAATTATCCCCTCTTTGTGATCCTAAGCCATGAATGACACTGCTATTTGGCTGAGTAATGGTCGCAGGGCTCAGCATTAAATGATCGTGGTGGCGCGTGATTTCAATGATAGCAGCACGAATATTGGGGAAAAAAGAAAAAGCGGCGGCCATACTCACTGAAGTGCCGATCAAAGCTGGCGAATCACTGTTCATGAATAAAAAGCCTTGGCCAATAGCATTGATTAAACCGGTTAGAATAGCCAAGGCGATTTTAATATATTGAATGCGTTGATTGCTGCGTTGAATGACAGACAATTCGGGCACTTGATCATTGGAAGGAATGGCCGCAAAGGTATTTTCAGTATTCATTAAACCGTTGAGTATTTCATAAGGTGCTTTGATTTGAAAAGGAATAGAAACGATATTATTAGTTAGGGTAGCTGCAAAAGCCAGTATGGGATTCCAAACACCAGCATCACCTAGCGTCGCCATTAAATCGCCGCAATCTTTTTTGAAAATAGGAAAACTAAAAAAAGCCACCAAGCCTGTAATAGCAATGGCGATTGCCATCATGCTTATTTTAAGCGTAGCATTTATTACATGCTGCATTCTTTCATTAGCGGTCATTTCTTGCCAAGCGGGATGAAGCAAACTTTGCAATAAAGTGCCTAGCTGTTGCCATTGTTGATCTTTAATGAGTTCGGCAATAGCACGAAAAAAAATAGCGGTAAAGCCGATGCCAACGCTAATAGCCGGAATAGCAGCGAGCACTGTTAAGCCAATGGGATCTAGGCTGAAGGGTGCTTTAAAGTCTTCTATAAGTTTGGGAAATTGCTCTTGGCTGCTGACAAAGCTTAATGCAGCAAACACAAAACCAACAACAGCACAGAATACAGCAAAAGTGCGAGTAAAGTTTTTTTGAACGAAAGATAGCGGTTGCTTATTTTGATCGATGAATAAGCGCGAGTAGGCTTGATCACCAAGGGTCTTATTGATAAAAAATTCATCTAAACAGTCACGAATATCGCCTTTAAAAAGTAAATAATTGATATACCAACCCGATGTGCCAACGATTAACATTATCGCTAAGGGTGACAGAGTGGTTGCATCGCTTAAACCCGTGACCGCGACAGCACCTTCACCAATACCGATAATGACCGCTGCTGCGGTGCCTATCCGCCAATCCATTACTTGTTGTGTGCGTTTTTGTTGTTTTTCTAAAGAGATCCTTGTGTAACCTGTACTCTCAAGCGTATAAGCATCTTGCCATAGCATGGTAGTGTTTTCAGTGCTATCGTTGGCCTTTTTTTTCAAATGGCAAGGCAAATTCAGTGCTTGCGCTAAATGATGGATTTTCTTTTTAAAGCTTTTTAATAACGCTTTAATTCTTGCTGCATCTTGTTGCCATTGTTTAATTGCTAACGCCTGATCATAAGTATATTTGAGGGAGTGAGTTGCAACAGGTAATGCGTTTTCGATGTCTGAATTTGTATCTGAATTTAATGATACGTTGTCCAGTGGCAAGTCTTGTTCTGGATGTGCTGCGGCTAACAAAATCGCGTGTTCATCTTGATTACGTAGAAGGGAATAGCTTGCATATTCAACACGAAGAGCAGATGCAGTAGTTGAATATGGAGGATTTTTCGTTACTGAATTCACGCTTTCAAGAGTTGAATACGTTGTTGTTAAAGCTGCTCGAATCTTGTTTAAACGCTCCGTCATGACCGTTGCTTGATCAGTTTGCACATGCATAAAAAAGTCATAAAGAAAGTCTAGCACGTCTTTTTGTTCGTTAAAGGTTTGTAATTGATCATTGAAAGCTGGAAGCCAAGTTCCTGACGGATCGATCAAACTCATCGCATCAATAACGGTAATAAAGTCTTGTCTAGCACTGGCAGCAAAAGAGTAAGCAGGATAAACACGGTTAGTGAAATAACGATTAAGATAATGTGACTCTGAATGGGTAGTGTAGGCGACATAAGCTTGAACAATCGCTTGAAAATCTACCAGTAGCGCATCTTTTACTATTAGCGGTTCTGTGCCATCGTTGTGGTCATTAGCTGGGTGCATGGGCTATTTCCTAACTACGTGAATTCGGTGTGTTCATTGTAACGAGAAAGCCTTAAGGCTTTCTTAAGTGCAACCTAGCCATGGTTTTAAATTTGCTGTCATGTTGATGAGGGTTGACTAGGTAGACTTAAAGCTAATCGTTAGGGTTTGGAGGCATTTTGACGCAGAATTTCATAGAGGCAGATACCGGTAGCGACCGAAACATTTAAGCTATTGACGCTGCCAAGCATCGGTAAATGCGCGAGTTCATCGCATTTTTCACGGGTTAAGCGCCGCATGCCTTTTTCTTCTGAACCCAATACCAAGGCAAGTGGACCTGTTAAATTAAGGCTGTATAAGCTGTTATTGGCTTCCCCCGCTAACCCAATGATAAATATCCCTTCATTTTGCAGTTTTTCCATCGCACGGACAAGGTTGGTAGCGATGACTAAAGGAATCATTTCAGCAGCTCCTGAAGCCACTTTGCGCACCACAGGGGTAATGCCGCAAGCGCGATCTTTGGGGATGATTATGCCGGTGACAGCAGCAGCATCGGCGCTGCGCAGACATGCGCCTAAATTGTGTGGATCTTGAATGCCATCTAAAATCAACCAGCGTTGCTGACCACTTTTCTTGACTAAAGTGGGAAGGTCATTTTCTGTGTAAGTGGGTAAGGCTCGGCATTGGATAGCGATGCCTTGGTGATGTGTGTGATCGAGTAATTGATCGAGTTTATCGACAGCGATGGTTTGGCGTGCTAAGCGATGACTCTGTGCTAATGCTAAGATAGCAGCGATTTTTGGATGGAGTTTATCGACATAAAAGACTTGTAAAATGTGTTCAGGGTAATGGTGTAAAATACTGTCGACCGAATGAATACCGCCGATCCAGATGCTTGAAGAAGTTTCTTTTTTTGAAATAGCCATGATTTAATCAGTATGCTCAGGTAAGATCGCCTATAATACCACGTTACTTATATAGCAGGCGCCGCGCGGGAGACCCGCACTAGTAAGGAATACTGAGCTCATAATGAAAATGAACAGCTGGCTATGACTGATGAACAGTGGATGCAGCAAGCGCTTGAGTTAGCGAAAGCAGCTTCAAGCGATGGTGAAGTCCCGGTGGGGGCACTTATTGTGCAAGAGGGTCAAATTATCGGAACCGGTTATAATCGACCCATCCGTACGTGTGATCCCACTGCCCACGCCGAAATTGTCGCTTTGCGAGCAGCAGCGTCAAACATGGGTAATTATCGTTTAACAAATGCGACGCTGTATTGCACGCTAGAGCCGTGTGCTATGTGCGCCGGAGCAATCATTCAAGCGCGTTTGGCCAAAGTCGTGTTTGCTGCTTTAGAACCTAAAGCAGGGGCTATTGTGAGTACATTGCAGTTATTTCGACACGGTAATCACCGGGTGGTTTTTGAGCATGGTATTTTAGCGGACGCGTCAGGCGCACTATTACAACAATTTTTTAAAGCAAGACGAGGTTGAAGCGTGAAATATAAGATTTTTTTAAAAATTTGGCTGGTAACAGGATTGCTGTTGTTTACGTTAGTTACGCGAGCGGATAATAATCCTGCAGAGCAATTAGCAACATTGTTAAATGCCTTACAAACGACGCAAGGTTCGTTTGAGCAAGTGGTGTCTAGTCAAGAAGGGAAAATCTTACAGACAACGTCGGGTACTTTTGCATTGCACCGGCCGGGATTATTTCGCTGGCAAACGCTTAACCCCAATGCGCAATTATTGGTGGCCGATGGCCATAAAGTCTGGCTCTATGACCGTGATTTGAACCAAGCATCGTGGTTTAAAGAAGAAGTTAATAATAGCCAATCACCGGCGATATTATTGGTGGGGCAAGTGCAGGATTTAACGAAATTATATCGCATTACCGTGACCAATAACGGTGATGAGGCCGTGTTTACATTAAAGCCACGCCAAAGTAGTTTTTTTGAGCAAGTGCAAGTGATTTTTGCAGCCGATACTTTGAGTACGATGAAAATCAACGACCATCTGGGTCAATCCATTACGATTGATTTTAGTGATTTGGATGATCATGCCGATCTGAATTTATTTCACTTTACGCCACCTAAAGGTGTCGATTTAGTGCAAGCGGCAGTTTAATGATCAAAAGACAAAGGTTAAAAGACCAAAGACGGCGCGAATGGGACTAAAATCATTGTATTGCGTTTTTTTTATCTTTTTTCTTCAGCTTTCGGGCGTCTGACATGCGTACTATCACGATCAACACGATGGCTTTACAGCATAACTTGGCGCGAGTCAGGCACTATGCGCCGGGGCGTAAAGTTTTGGCGATGCTCAAAGCCGATGCCTATGGTCATGGTTTATTAACCGTCGCGCAGGCACTGAAAGAGGCTGAAGGTTTTGGCGTCGCTGATTTGTCTGAAGCTTTGCAATTACGTGCTGCGGGGTTTAAACATGTGATTGTCGTGATGCGGGGTTTTTATGATGCACGCGAATTACCTGTTTTTGCTGAGTATGATTTAAGTGCGGTGGTGCATACGGAAGCGCAGATTGTGTTATTGCAGCATACGCCTATCGCTAAACCCATCAGCGTATGGTTAAAAGTCGACACTGGCATGCACCGTTTAGGTTTTGCGGTAGATAAAATAGCCTCAGCTTTTGCACGTTTGACTGCGTGTGCATCGCTGCAGCAGCCACTTTGTCTGATGACCCATTTTGCCGATGCCAATGAAAGTAATCCATTGACCACCGCCCGACAATGGATGCAGTTTGAACAAAGCGTCCGGACTTTGCCCAAAGAAGCTGTGATTGAACAAAGCTTAGCGAATTCAGCGGGAATTATTAGTTATCCTGAAATCGATGCCGATTGGGTTCGCCCTGGCATTATGCTCTATGGTGCGTCTCCTTTTAACGACTATCCGGCGAGTGATTATGATTTGCAAGCGGTGATGACCCTCAAAGCCCGCTTAGTCAGTATTCAAGAAGTGCCCTGTGGTGCTGCCATTGGTTATGGTGGAACGTTTATCTGTCCTAAAGCTATGCGTTTGGGGATCATTGCTTATGGTTATGGCGATGGTTATCCGTGCCTAGCGCCTACCGGCACCCCTGTTTTAGTCAATGGCCAGTTAACGCGCATTATCGGTCGAATTTCGATGGATTTGATTCATATTGATTTAAGCGATTTTCCGGAAGTGGCTTTGGATGCTGAAGTAACGCTATGGGGTGAGGGTTTGCCGATTGAGCGGATTGCTGCTGCGGTGGGGACGTTATCTTATGAATTATTTTGTCATGTGCAACGCCACCGGTTGATAAAAAAATCAGAGTAATTTTAATACGCCCTATAGTAAATCATTCACAAATTGGTTACTATTTGCCCGTTGTTTTACTATTCAGCATTTACCTGGTCACTGACTTCTGACCCCCCAAGGAACGCTATGACTATTCACGCACTTCAGGCAACACCTCATCCTTATCGTTGGCTCGTTGTTTTTTCAGGAGCCTTGTTTTTCTTTTACGAATTCATCCAAATGCATATGTTTAATGCCATTAGTGGTGATTTGATGCGAGAATTTCAAGTATCTGCCAGTCAATTGGGTAATTTATCAGCGATGTATTTGTATGCGGATGTCATTTTTTTATTACCAGCTGGGATGATTTTAGATCGTTTTTCTACTAAAAAAGTTATGTTGATAGCGATTTTGTTTTGTATCGCCGGAACGATGTTGTTTGCTATTGCCAAAGTCTTTGCTTTTGCTGCCGTGTGCCACTTTTTAGCTGGGATTGGTAACGCTTTTTGTTTTTTAAGTTGTATTCGTCTCGCATCACGCTGGTTTCCGAGTAAAATGCTGGCGATGATTGTCGGTTTAGTGGTGACGTTTGCGATGGTAGGTGGCATGGTCGCTGAAGCGCCATTGACCTACCTTGCTCAAGCGATGGGTTGGCGTTCGGCGTTATTATGCAATGGTGGCTTAGGTTTAGTTATTTTAGTAATTATTTTAGCGTTTGTTAAAGATTACCCTAAAGGCTATGAGCAACAACATCAGCGTCAAGTTCAACAATTAGAATCTTTAGGTTTTTGGGGTAGTTTTCGTTTAGCGACAATGAATAAGCAAAATTGGTTTGCCGGTATTTATACTGGCTTATTGAATTTGCCGGTCATGTTACTCTGTGCCTTGTGGGGTAATATGTATTTGCGGCAGATTCATGGCTTAACCAGTGTCCAAGCCTCGAGCGTGGTAACGATGATTTTTGTCGGCACTATCCTCGGTGGGCCTTTAATTGGTGCCTGGTCAGACCGTTTGGGTTTGCGTAAAATCCCCATGTTGGTGGGTGCGATGTTATCCTTATTTACGATGTTAAGCTTACTGCTAGCGCATGATTTGAGTTATGGCGTATTGTTAGGCATCTTTTTAATGCTAGGCTTTTTTACTAGCGCCCAAGTCTTGGGTTACCCAGTGATTACTGAAAGTAATAACCGCATTGTCACCAGTACCGCTACTGCGCTGGCTTCTATTTTAATCATGGGTGGTGCGGCTGTTTTCCAATTATTATTTGGTTATATTTTGGATGGTTATTGGGATGGTTTGATGATCAATGGTATTCCCGCTTACCCTAACAAGGCATTTGAGCATGCGATGCTCATTTTCCCCATTACTTTAGGCATAGCGATTGTGATCAGCTTTTTATTCCGAGAAACCCATTGCCGCGAAGTGAATACCAAAGCAGGTGCTAGGATCTAGAAACTGGGCAATTGTGACTTGTTGTGCCATAGGTTTTAATTTAAGCACCTCGTACCTGAGTTCTGGAGTAATGAATGCGTAAAAAATGCTTATTGGCGAATTGGAAAATGCTAGGTGATACCCAGCAAATAAGCACCCTTGTCGAACAATTAATCGTTGGTATCTCATCGGGGGCGCCGAACTCAGAGGTGGTTTTATTTCCGCCAGCGCCGTATTTGCGTTTGGTGGCTGAAGCGATTAAAGCAACATCGATCGCATTGGGTGCGCAAACGGTAGCTGAATTTGCGCCTGGTGCTTACACGGGCGAAGTGGCTGCTGAAATGTTAATCGATGTGGGTTGCCGTTATGTTTTGGTGGGCCATTCTGAACGGCGTACACTATTTGCTGAGAATGATGCTAAAATAAGCGGTAAATTTTCTCGCGCGATGAAATTGGGTTTAATTCCCGTTTTGTGTATCGGTGAAACACTTAAAGAATGGCAAGCGGAGGAAACGTTTGCCGTGCTAACGCGACAATTGACCGCAGTGTTTGCCGAGGCGAATGATTTAAAAGATTTTATAATCGCTTACGAACCTGTGTGGGCTATTGGGACAGGGAAGGTAGCCAGCCCTGAACACGTGCAAAGTGTGCATCGGTTTATTCGCGCTATCTTGACCGATGTGTTTCATTTAGAAGCTCAGAAAATCCCCATTGTTTATGGTGGCAGCGTGAAAGCACAAAATTTTGCCGCTTTATTAGCCATGGAAGATATTGATGGCGGTTTGATTGGTGGTGCTTCGTGGCAAGCGGCAGAATTTATTGAAATGTCAAAAATGTGTTTGATTTAAACTTGTCAATTTGGGGTTGTTATGTATTCAGTGGTTTTGTTTGTGCATGTGATGATTTGTATCGTGTTAGTATTATTGATTTTATTACAACGTGGTAAAGGCGCGGATATGGGTTCCTCTTTTGGAGCAGGTGCTTCAGCCACGGTGTTTGGTGCAGCCGGTTCAGCGTCATTTTTAGTGAAATTGACAGCGGTTTTTGGGGTATTGTTTTTTGTGATGAGTTTGATTTTGGGTGCGATGTCTGTTAGCAAAGCTAATCAATTAGACCCAGCGTTAGCAGCTATTAAAGCGGCTGAAACTGCATCGGTAAGCGCGCCTGCTAAAGCACCAGCGCCACAATTACCCAGCGGCCCGATGGCAACTTGATGTAAGCGTTTGAAAAATTGTAATCCTCAGCCTGAAGTATTGGGTTTTAACTGTAAAGATTTAGATGTATCTGAATCTTATTGCCGACGTGGTGGAATTGGTAGACACGCCGTCTTGAGGGGGCGGTGGCGAAAGCTGTATCGGTTCAAATCCGATCGCCGGCACCAAATTGGGTAGGTAGCTTATGTGCATGTCGTATTTTCCTATTCTCGTGTTTATTGCGGTGGGTATCTTGGTAGGATCGATGCCGATGTTAGCCGGGCACTTGCTGGGTAAAAAACACCCTAATGTTGCTAAAAATGCCGCTTATGAATGCGGTTTTCAAGCGTTTGAAGATGCACGCTTGCCATTTGATGTGCGCTATTATTTAGTGGCGATTCTGTTTATTTTGTTTGATTTAGAAACGGCTTTTTTATTTCCGTGGGCTGTTGCGTTAAAAACCATCGGTTTACCCGGCTTAGTAGCGATGAGTGTGTTTATCGGCTTATTAGTGATAGGCTTTATCTATGAGTGGTGCAAAGGGGCTTTAGAATGGGAATGACATCAAAGCTCGATAAACATCTCAGTGACAAAGGTTTTTTTGTTACCAGTGTCGATCAACTCATTCAATGGGCGCAAACCGGTTCGATGTGGCCAATGAGTTTTGGTTTGGCTTGCTGTGCCGTGGAAATGATGCATGCCGGCGCATCGCGCTATGATTTAGACCGTTTTGGCATCATGTTTCGTCCCAGTCCGCGGCAATCCGATGTGATGATTGTGGCAGGAACATTGTGTAATAAAATGGCACCGGCATTGCGTCGCGTTTATGACCAAATGGCCGATCCTAAGTGGGTGATTTCCATGGGCTCTTGTGCGAACGGGGGTGGTTATTACCATTATTCCTATTCTGTGGTGCGGGGTTGTGATCGCATCGTACCTGTCGATATTTATGTACCCGGGTGCCCGCCGACCGCTGAAGCTTTATTGTATGGCATTATTCAATTGCAAAATAAAATTCGTGGTAAATCCATCATTGAGCGTTGATACGCTTATCTTTTTGAGTATTTTTCATGACTTCGCTTCTTGATTTACACGCTCTGTTGTTAAGCCAATTTCCTACTGCCATTGAAAATACGGTGTTGGCGGTCGGTGAATTAACCTTAACCGTAAACGCTTCACATTTGAACGATTTGTGTCTGCGCTTACGCGATGATCCTGCATTTGCTTTTCATCAATGCGTGGATGTCTGTGGGGTGGATTATTTGACCTATGGTCAAACAGAATGGGAAACAACCGGGGCTACTGCCACCGGTTTTGATCGCGCGGTGGAACCCTTATCGTTAACAGCGAATTTGACCACGCCGCGTTTTGCCGTGGTTTATCATCTATTATCGTTAAAGCATAATCAACGCTTACGCTTGAAAGTATTTTTAGCCGATGCCGAATGCTTACAAATCGATTCGTTGATGAATGTTTGGCCATCAGTCAATTGGTTTGAGCGTGAAGCCTTTGATTTGTACGGTATTTTATTTGTAGGACATCCTGATTTACGGCGCATTTTGACCGATTATGGCTTTATCGGCCATCCGTTTAGAAAAGATTTTCCTTTAAGCGGTCATTTGGAAGTGCGTTATGATGCTGCCTCTAGCCGCGTCGTTTATGAACCGGTGAGTATTAAACCACGGGTCTTAGTGCCTAAAGTTATTCGGAATAATCCTTGATGACAACGATTCGCAATTACACGTTAAATTTTGGTCCTCAACATCCGGCAGCGCATGGTGTCCTACGCTTAGTACTGGAATTGGATGGCGAAGTGATTCAAGCCGCGGATCCCCATATTGGTTTATTACATCGGGCCACAGAAAAACTTGCCGAATCCAAACCCTATAATCAAAGCATTGGCTACATGGATCGGCTCGATTATGTGTCGATGATGTGTAATGAACACGCTTATGTTTTAGCGATTGAAAAATTGCTGGGCATTGAAGCGCCCATTCGCGCTCAGTATATTCGAGTCTTGTTTGATGAAATTACCCGCATTTTGAATCATTTATTATGGTTAGGTGCCCACGGCTTGGATTTAGGGGCGATGTCGATGTTTCTCTATACCTTTAGAGAACGTGAAACCTTGATGGATTGTTATGAAGCAGTATCGGGCGCTCGCATGCATGCGACGTATTACCGTCCCGGTGGTGTCCATCGAGATTTGCCGTTGCAAATGCCGCAATACCAAGAATCGATTTTTTGTAATAAAGCGGAAACCGTGAAACGTAATCTGGATCGCCAGGGGTCTTTAGTGGATTTTATTGCTAACTTTGCCAAAACCTTTCCGAGTAAAATCGACGAATACGAAACTTTGCTTACCGATAATCGGATTTGGAAACAACGGACGGTGGGTATTGGCGTGGTATCAGCTGAACGCGCGATTGCGTTAGGCTTTACTGGGCCTATGTTACGAGGTTCTGGCGTAGCTTGGGATTTGCGTAAAATGCAACCCTACGAAGTCTATGATCGCTTGGATTTTGATATTCCGATTGGCACTACGGGCGATTGTTATGATCGTTATTTAGTGCGTATGCAAGAAATGCGTGAATCGGTTAAGATTATCAACCAATGCGTAGCGTGGTTGCAAGTCAATCCCGGTCCAGTAATGCTCGATCAGCATAAAGTGACGCCACCTTCACGATTGCATATGAAAGCAGACATGGAATCGCTGATCCACCATTTTAAATTATTCAGTGAAGGGTATTGTATCCCAGCTGGCGAAGCGTACGCTGCGATCGAACATCCTAAAGGAGAGTTTGGTATTTATTTAGTGTCAGATGGCGCTAATAAACCTTATCGCTTGAAAATTCGTGCAGCAGGCTTTGCCCATTTAGCGGCATTAGAAGAAATGACCAAAGGTCATATGTTAGCTGATGCGGTAGCGATTTTATCGAGCCAAGATATCGTATTTGGTGAAATTGATCGATAGGGCGAGGTGAGTTTTGACGGTTAAGGTAGGCGCCTAAATTCTTTCAGGCTTTCGGCCTGTGTAGGTATTATTACCTAGAAAAAAGTGTGCATACCTCATTCTACGGCTTGCCCACTAAGATTTGGTATTAAATTAGCAATACAAAATATTAAAAGAGTATTCTTATGAGTGTTTTATCTTCAGAAGTAATCGCACAAATCGACCAATGGATACAAAAATATCCCCCTGAACAGCGGCGGTCAGCGGTATTGCCGGGTTTATTGATGGCGCAAGAAGCAAATGGTGGTTGGTTGAGTGCAGACGTGATTACAGCAGTAGCTGATTATTTAAATATTCCTCCTATTGCAGCCTTTGAAGTGGCCAGTTTTTACTCAATGTATGAATTAGCGCCCATTGGCAAACATAAAATTTCCGTGTGTACCAATATCGCGTGTCAATTAGCCGGTTGCCAAACCATCATCGAGCATTTAGAGCAGCGCTGCGCTACTCAATTAGGTGCCACCAGTGCCGATGGCCAATACACCTTGCGTTCTGTCGAATGCATGGGTGCTTGTATTCATGCGCCGATGTTAGAGGTGAATAAACAATATCATGAAAATCTTACGCTTGAAAAAGTCGATGCTTTGTTGAGCCAATTAACGAATGAAGGTGCCTCATCATGACAGTCTTAAACCAAGTCTGTTTTCGTTCGTTGCACTTACCTGAATCGTGGACATTAAACGCTTATGAAAGTATTGGCGGTTGGTCAGTGTGGCGCAAAATTATCCAAGAACAGACTCCCCCAGATGAAATTATCGCTGAATTGAAATTATCCGCTTTACGCGGTCGCGGAGGAGCTGGGTTTCCGACGGGCTTAAAATGGAGTTTTATTAGCCGCAATGCCCCAGGTCAAAAATATGTGTTATGCAATTCCGATGAAGGTGAACCTGGGACCTGTAAAGATCGTGATATTTTACGTTACAATCCGCATCAATTATTGGAAGGGATGGCAATTGCTTGTTATGTGATGGGGGCGAGTGTCGCGTACAATTATATTCGCGGTGAATATTATGAAGGCATTGAGCGTTGTGAAGCAGCTTTGAAAGAAGCCTATGCGGCAGGCTTGCTCGGTAACGCTATTTTAGGCACGGAACACAGGATTGATATTTATAATCATACCGGAGCGGGTGCTTATATTTGTGGTGAAGAAACAGCGTTGATGGAATCCTTGGAAGGTAAAAAAGGTTTACCGCGTTTTAAACCCCCTTTCCCAGCCAATTATGGTTTGTATGGAAAACCGACAACGATCAATAATACGGAAACTTTCACATCGGTGCCAGTGATTTTACAAAATGGCGGTCAATGGTTTTTAGATTTAGGCAGGCCAAATAATGGCGGCACGAAAATTTTTAGTGTATCGGGTCATGTGAATAAGCCGGGTAATTTTGAAGTGCCGTTGGGGACTTCCTTTGCTGAATTATTACAGCTTGCTGGAGGTGTGCGCACAGGTCATCGCTTAAAAGCGGTGATACCTGGAGGATCCAGTATGCCAGTGTTGCCAGCTGCTGTTATGATGAACACCGATATGGATTATGATTCTTTAGTCAAAGCCGGTTCCATGCTTGGTTCAGGCGCGGTGATTGTGATGGATGAAACCACTTGCATGGTGAAAATGTTAGCGCGCTTATCGGAATTTTACCAAGATGAATCCTGTGGTCAATGTACGCCGTGTCGCGAAGGGACGGGTTGGTTAGCGCGTTTAGTGCACCGTATTGAACATGGCCAGGGGCGAATGGAAGATATCGATGCCTTAGAGCGGGTGGCGGCGAATATCTGCGGCCGCACCATTTGTGCTTTGGGTGAAGCAGCTGCTTGGCCAGTGCAAGGGATGATCAAACATTTTAGAGCGGAATTTATTTACCATGTCGAGCACAAGTGTTGCTTGCCAGAATGTCAACATTAGGAAAGGACTATGTACCGGAAGAGAATCACTTGTTTAAAGGCAGTAGCATTGATGTTATTCACCACTTGCTTATTTAATAGCGGCTTTGCGTTGCAAGCACCAGATCCGACACCTGAATTGCAAACAATTTCGAACCAAATGATCGCTGCGTTAAAGACAAATAAAGCCAGCATGACAAAAAACCCTCAAGTTGTTTATGACATTGTCGAAAAAATTTTATTACCGCATGTCGATTTAACCGTCATGGCCCGTTCTGCTTTAGGTCGCGATGCCTGGATGAATGCCACCGCATCTGAGCAACAAGCATTCACCGAGCAATTTAAAGCGCTTTTATTGCATACTTATGCGGCGGGTTTATCGTCTTATACCGATGAAAGCGTCCAATTTGATGCCATTCGCGGTGGTATTCAAGCGGGTCAAACGCGAGTTGAAGTGACGAGTCAAATTATTCGTAATGATGGCCCACCGATTGCCGTTAGCTATCGCTTAGTCTATGAATTACTGGGTTCGAATTCGGCTTCTGATTGGTATGTTTATGATTTCAGTGTTGAAGGGGTCAGTATGATTCAAAGTTTCCGTGCCCAATTTGCGGCTGAATTGTCTAATGGTGAAACATTGGCACAATTAACCACTAAATTACAAGCGCATAATACGGTCACGAATTAATGCATTGTCAAAACGGGGTAATTGCGTTAGAAGGCAATTTGGATTTTACCACTGTCCAAGCTTTAGTGCCCTTAGGTTGCCAATGCTTAGCGAAACAAGGCACCGTAACGTTTGATTTGGAAGCGGTTACCAATACCGATAGCGCGGGCGTGGCATTACTCTTGGCGTGGTGGCGCTTTGCCAAGCAACATGCTGCGAGCATACGTTTTGTGCATATTCCTGCCGCCCTCAAAGCATTATTAGCTGTCACGAATGTCGATCAAGTGTTAGCTGAGTGTTTATGTTAAAAAAATCCATGCGCTATGCTTTGACGTTAATCATCAGCGCGTTATTAGCCGCATGTGCTGGACTCAGTCCGACTGTTAAATCCAATACGCAAACGCTTAATACTCATCAAATAGCTAAGATGGCGGGCTGGCAGTTAACAGGTCGTTTTGCTTATCGTGAGATGGCGACCAATAATGGTTTTACTGCTGCTATCGTGTGGGATCAACAGCATCTACCGCTTCAGCAAACGCACATGACGATCACCGGTCCTTTAAGTTTGTGGCATGCGCATTTTATAGCCACGAATAAAGACGCAACATTAATGCTAAGCGATGGCAAAGTCTTCCATGCCGCTTCGATTGAAGCATTATTGCGAGCCAATGTTGCTTGGTATTTGCCAGTGACTGCCCTCAATAGTTGGTTGTTTGCCCTGCCAGAGCCTGGCAGTCATGCCACTCTGAAGCGTAATGAAGCGGGCGAAGTAACGACACTCATTCAATCAGGTTGGACGATTGACTATTCAGCTTATCAAGTCATCAGTGGTTATCGTTTGCCAAAACGATTGACCTTGACTAAAGGGCCATTGCAATTAAAACTCGCCATTGAGCAATGGAATGTGACGTTATGAGGCATCGCCAAATTATTCTTGATACTGAAACGACAGGCTTAGATCCATTGAGTGGTCATCGGGTGATTGAAATTGGTGCGCTAGAAATGGTTGAGCGGCGTTTAAGCGGTCGGCAATGTCACTATTATCTTAATCCAGAGCGATTAGTTGAAGAACAAGCAGTAGCGATTCACGGTTTAAACAATCAATTTTTAGCTGACAAACCTGTATTTGCAACGATTGCCGATGAATTTTTAAGTTTTATCGATGGCGCTGAATTAATTATTCACAACGCACCTTTTGATGTGAAATTCCTTGAGCATGAATTGTTATTGGCCGGTATTAAACCGGTTAAAATCACTGCACGAGCGACTGTCACCGATACCTTGGTGATGGCGCGTAAAATGCACCCCGGACAAAAAAATTCCCTCGATGCTTTGTGTAAACGTTATAAAGTGGATAATGCCCATCGTAGCTTGCATGGTGCTTTACTGGATGCAGCGATTTTAGCGCAAGTGTATTTAGCACTAACCGGTGGTCAAAAGAGTTTATTGTTGACTGAGACTGTAGGGGTAGACTTTATGCCGACCTGTCTTAAAACAGTGGCGGTGCAGGATGCTAACGTACCGATGCAGGCTCGACCCATGACTATTATTCATGCTTCAGAAGCTGAAATGGCGGAGCATGAACAATTGTTGAGTTTGTTACGACAGGAAAAGAAAACAGCTATTTTTTGGGATACATGGTTAGCCTAGCATTCTTATGTAACACAATGCATTTTAAGCTATGGGGTGATTTTAAAGAAAGTGGTACTGGGCACTTATTTAACGAATCTTAAGGGGTATGAATATGTTAAAAGTAAAAACATTGGTTTCAGTGGCGATTATAACAATGAGTGCCTTAATAATACCCAATGTTTATGCTAGAAATGGTGATATTAAACCAGCAACAGGTACATCAGAAAAGCCTGACTCGAAAAGTTGCAATGGCATTACCTATGGATGTTGTAACACAACAGGCACCAGTTCTGGATTGGGATGGATAAGTGGATCATGCGGAAGAGGTGGTGCTTCAACTGCTTGTGATATACCAACGCCGTCTTGTTATTATAGTTCAACATCAAGTACCACTGGAATCTGGACAACGAATTGTGATAGTAAAATCGCAGGTAACTGTTAGTAATTTTTCAGATTCACCGCCAACTTGCAAAATCACCGGTTAATTTTAAAAAATCGGTGTGGCGGGTGTAGCATAAAAGTAGTATTGTTTTACGACCCAGGGTTAAGGAAAAGCGCAACCCTGGGTGTTTTAACTTAAGTTAGCTGCTTGCTGAACAAGTAGCACTAACAGCATTTGCTGGATATTTCACGTCACCCAATAATTCGAGCTTAATTTGTCCTTCTGAACCATTTGGCGTTCTGACAGAAAGTGTGACAGGTGTTGTTGTTATTGTAGTAGGTTTAAATCGAGCACTATCACCTTCATGAGCTAAAGCTTGTGCAGATGTATATGCAGAGTCATTAATTATCAATGAGCAAGAATAGGAAACAGGACTATTTGTAGTACTGGTAAAAGGGAAGTAAACAATGGTCCGGTTGCCTTGCTGAGTGCCAGCAGTGCCCGTTTTTTTGCTCGTTACTGCATTTTTTGCGTTGGCAGCAATAACGCCTGGAAAGCCGCATTTGGCACCTAAGTCACAAGATACAGCCGCACTTGCTACGGTTGTTGCTGTCAATCCAGCAATGACGATTAAGCTGAGCGTTAATTTTGAATAAAACATTTTTATCTCCTCATAGGGTTAAGCCAGAGCACAATCTGGCTAGCGTAAAAGATAGTGCAATTGTCAGGGATATGCAAGGTGTACTTTAAGGATAAAGGGATTGCTTTTCTTGTGCGCCTACAGCGCGTGATGGTTTTGTAATCTAACCCAGGGCGTCGCCCTGGGCTAATCTCTTTATGGCCTTCGGCCAAAATTGTTTTGCATACGGTTGATTTTTTAATGAAGTAGCCCTGATGTTTGATCACATTTTAGTTGACTTAAGTCTTGCCAATCATTAAAATCATCAACCTCAAATTTTGTTTGTCAATATTGTGTATCGCGCAAAATCCTTACATAGCGGAGTATTAAATGGTAACTGTTAATCAGCTCGTTCGAAAAGGCCGGGTCAAAGTTCAATATAAAAGTAAGAGCCCGGCTTTAGAAAGCTGCCCACAGCGTCGTGGCGTCTGTACCCGTGTTTATACCACTACCCCTAAAAAACCTAACTCAGCGTTACGTAAAGTTGCGCGGATTCGTTTAACCAATGGCTTTGAAGTCATCGCGTACATCGGTGGTGAAGGTCATAACTTGCAAGAACATAGTGTGGTGTTAATCCGTGGCGGCCGAGTCAAGGATTTACCCGGTGTGCGTTACCATATTGTTCGTGGAGCATTAGATACTTCCGGTGTTGCCAAACGTATGCAAGGCCGTTCAAAATACGGTGCTAAGCGTCCTAAGAAATAATTAACCCTTTATTGAGATTATCAAGTTATGCCAAGAAGAGCCCATGCTATAAAGCGTGAAATTCTGCCAGATCCGATGCACGGCAGTTTGTTGATCGCTAAATTTATCAATCGTGTGATGATGAGCGGTAAAAAAGCGGTTGCTGAAAAAATTGTTTATGGCGCCTTGAATAAAGTTCAAGAGCGTATGAAAGCCAAAACGGCTCAAACGGCTCCTGTAGTTGTTGCTGAAGAAGGCGAAACAGCAGCAGTCCCGGCTCGTGCTAAATCGGTTGTTGAAGTATTAGAATCGGTATTAGATAATGTGCGGCCGATTGTTGAAGTGCGCCCACGTCGCGTTGGTGGTTCAACCTATCAAATTCCTACCGAAGTGCGTGTGGATCGCCGTGATGCCTTAGCGATGCGCTGGGTCATTGAAGCGGCTGCCAATCGCTCTGAAAAAAGTATGGTGTTGAAATTAGCTGGCGAATTATTTGATGCTTTTGAAGGTCGCGGTACTGCTGTTAAAAAACGTGAAACAGTGCATGCGATGGCAAAAGCCAATCAAGCATTTGCGCATTTTGCGCGTTAATTTGTCAATGTGGTTGGCAAATGCAGTTATGTTTTCTATAAAAGACTCTATCTTGGCAACGAGCTAGGGTCTTTTGTTTATCCCAAACTATTATAAAGTTCGTGCAAACGAACGTGAGGTTAAGTCGTGGCTAGTAATACACCTATTGAAAATTATCGTAATATCGGCATTGCTGCGCACATCGATGCGGGCAAAACCACTACCACTGAACGGGTATTATTTTACACTGGCGTAACCCATAAAATCGGCGAAGTGCACGATGGCGCTGCGACCATGGATTGGATGGCGCAAGAACAAGAACGCGGTATTACTATTACATCGGCTGCGACCACGTGTTATTGGTCTGGTATGGATAAACAATTTGCTGAACATCGGATCAATATCATCGATACCCCAGGTCACGTCGATTTTACCATTGAAGTAGAGCGTTCGTTGCGGGTTTTAGATGGTGCAGTTGCGGTATTTTGTGCTGTTGGTGGCGTTGAGCCACAATCGGAAACCGTTTGGCGTCAAGCGAATAAATACCACGTACCGCGGGTGGCTTATATCAATAAAATGGATCGGGCGGGCGCTAATTTCTTGCGCGTGGTCGGTCAAATGAAAACCCGTTTGGGTGCCAATGCGGTTCCTATTCAATTACCGATTGGTGCTGAAGAGCATTTCTTAGGGGTGGTGGATTTGGTGTTGATGCATGCGATTTATTGGCATGAACATAACCAAGGTATGTCGTATGATGCCCGTCCTATTCCTGATGATATGCTAGCTGAATGTGTCAAATGGCGTGAAGCGATGGTGGAAGCGGCGGCTGAAAGTTCTGAAGATTTGATGACCAAATATTTGGAAGGTATTGAATTAACGGTCGAAGAAATTCGTTTGGGTTTGCGCCTTAGAACGATTAGTGGCGATATCGTCCCTGTGATGTGTGGGTCAGCGTTTAAAAATAAAGGGGTGCAAGCGGTATTAGATGCTGTGATTCATTATTTACCATCCCCTACCGAAGTGCCGCCAATTAAAGGCAATTTAGATGATGCCAATAATACCCCAGCGGTTCGTCTTGCCAATGAAAATGAACCTTTTTCAGCTTTAGTGTTTAAAATCATGACCGATCCTTTTGTCGGTACCCTGACCTTTATTCGCGTCTATTCTGGCAAATTAAACAGTGGCGACAGTGTTCTGAATTCAGTTAAAGATAAAAAAGAACGTATCGGCCGCTTAGTCTTGATGAATGCCAATTCACGGGAAGAAATTAAAGAATTACGTGCCGGTGATATCGCTGCCGTTATCGGTTTGAAAACCGCTTCGACGGGTGATACTTTGTGCGATTTAGACAATGTGATTGTTTTAGAGCGTATGGATTTCCCAGATCCCGTGATTTCAGTGGCAGTGGAACCGAAAACCAAGCCCGATCAAGAAAAAATGGGTATTGCTTTGGGTAAACTGGCGCAAGAAGATCCTTCGTTCAGGGTGCACACGGATGAAGAATCAGGTCAAACGATTATTTCCGGTATGGGTGAATTGCATCTGGACATCATTGTCGATCGGATGCGGCGCGAATTTAATGTCGAAGCCAATGTTGGTAAACCGCAAGTGGCTTATCGTGAAACGATTCGTAAAGCCGTTGAACAAGAAGGTAAGTTTGTGCGTCAAAGTGGTGGACGCGGTCAATACGGTCATGTGTGGCTTAAAATTGAACCACAAGAAGCGGGCAAAGGCTTTGAATTTATCAACGGTATCGTCGGTGGTGTGGTGCCGCGTGAATATATTCCCGCGGTTGAAAAAGGTGTTAAAGAACAAATGCAAAATGGCGTGATCGCCGGCTTCCCTGTCGTCGATGTCAAAGTCACTATCTTTGATGGTTCTTATCATGATGTCGATTCCAATGAAATGGCCTTTAAAATTGCCGGTTCCATGGGCTTTAAAGAGGGCGCTAAAAAAGCCAGTCCCGTACTGCTTGAACCGATGATGAAAGTCGAAATCTTAACGCCTGAAGATTATATGGGTGATGTGATGGGTGATTTAAGTCGTCGCCGTGGCTTGATTCAAGGCATGGATGATGCGCCTAATGGTAAATCGGTCACAGCCGAAGTCCCGTTATCGGAAATGTTTGGTTATGCGACGGATTTGCGTTCAGCCACCCAAGGGCGTGCGAGTTATTCGATGGAATTCTGCAAGTATGCCGAAGCCCCAAACAGCATTGCCGAAGTCATTATGAAGAAATTCACTGCCGGCAAAGAAGACTAAATATCTCTATTCAGCACCACGCGCGGGAGACCCGCACGTGGTGCTGAATAGATAAGATTAAATTTAAACTACAGGAACCCTTATAATGGCTAAAGCTAAATTTGAACGTACCAAGCCGCACGTTAACGTCGGTACCATCGGTCACGTCGATCACGGTAAAACGACCCTAACGGCGGCCTTAACCAAAGTGATGGCGGATACCTTTGGTGGTG